>CAADGU010000537.1 GCA_900696625.1 uncultured Chloroflexota bacterium
AAGCGCGTTCATGTGGGCTGCTTTTAACGTGCTTTAGCATGTTTTCTTTAGCAGCCTATGAATTCATTCATAGGCAATGGTTTAGATAAATATCTATTCCCAATTTCTCCAACATACGTTACAATGCCGCCCGATTCAATAACTTGTTGTCGGGGAAATGCCAGGTAAATGAGAAAACCTGGCCTCACCGGCGAGCCATATTCAACCACATACGAGGAGTGTATGATGCAAAGAGAACCCTTAAAGCGTGTATTGTTTACCGTTGCTTTGTTTGCCCTGGCTGCCTTTTTGGTCATGGCTGGGCAGCATGTCCGGGCCTTGCCCGATGTGCAGACAGAGGATACAGGCAAGTCAGTGGAAGGCCCCCTAACTGCCCAGATGCAACAGTTTCTGGCAGATCAGGAGGGGCCTTTAGGGAATGCCCAGCCATCGGCGGTGGCGCCTTGCGTAGGTGGTATGGCCGATATTTATCCATGCAACAATGTGGATTTATTGGCGCACATTCCGCTCGCCATCATGGGCGCCAGCGCCGGCAATACAGGCTGGGGCTGGACAGACCCCCTCGACGGGAAGGAGTACGCCATCATGGGGCTAAACAACGGTACCGGCTTTGTGGACATCAGCGACCCCGTCAACCCCATTTACCTGGGCAAGCTGCCCACACATACGGGTTCCTCCAGTTGGCGCGAATTTAAGGTGGCCGGCAATTACGTTTATATTGTCTCTGACAGCAACGGCAGCCACGGGATGCAAGTATTTGACCTGACCCTCCTACGTAATGTCGTTAGTCCACCTGTCACCTTCAGTGAGACAGCGCATTACGCGGGTGAGACTGGGCATGTGGTGGGTAGCGCCCATAATATCGCTACCAATGCCGATACAGGATTTGCCTATATTGTGGGCGGGTCTACCGGTTGTTCGGGTGGTTTGCATATGGTCAATATCCAGAACCCCCTCGCCCCCACCTTTGCCGGTTGTTTCAGCGCCGACGGTTACACGCACGATCTACAATGTGTGGTTTACCAGGGGCCGGATGTGGAGCATCAAGGGCAGGAGATCTGTTTCAACTCTAATACCGATACCCTGACCATCGTGGATGTCACCATCAAAAGTAGTCCGGTAATGTTAAGCCGCACCGGTTATGCCGGGGTGGGTTACACACATCAGGGGTGGTTAACCGAAGACCAACGCTATTTCCTGCTGGATGATGAATTGGATGAAAGCGAGAATGGGCACAACACCCGCACCTATATATGGGATCTGCTCGACCTGGATGCGCCAGTCATGATGGGCTATTACCAGGGGCCTACAGCCGCCATTGATCACAATCTCTACATCAGGGGTAACTATGCCTATGAATCAAATTACCGTGCCGGTCTGCGCATACTGGATATTACTGACGTGGCTAACGGAAACCTGGTGGAAGTAGCCTATTTTGATACGTATCCGGAAAGTAACAGCGCCGCGTTCAGTGGTACATGGAATAACTACCCCTATTTTACCAGCGGCGTTGTGGTGATCAGCGATATTAACCGCGGCTTATTCCTGGTAAGGCCAACGCTGTCTTCTTTCAACCTGAGCGTTGCGCCGACCAGCTTGAATGTCTGCCAGGGTGAAGATGCGCTGTATACGGTGACGGTAACAGAAGCTGGCAACACGGAGCCGGTCACACTCACGGCCGTCAACGTTCCCGCTGGCGCTAACCATGGCTTTTCCGTCAACCCTGTCATTCCCACCGGTACCAGTGAATTGAGTATTACCAACACGACGGCCGTTTCTCCCGGCAGCTACAGCATCAATGTTGTGGGCGCGAACATCTCCGATACCCTGACCACCACCGTTAATCTGGCCGTCTCCCAGGGCGCCCCCGGTCTGCCCACGCTCACATCACCGGCCGACGGCGCCACCGGTGTTCCCAACACGCCCACCTTTACCTGGAATTCTGTCAGCGGCGCTGCCTCTTATTACCTGGAAGTGGCCGACGACATCAACTTCACCAACATCATCTACACGGCTAACGTGGCCGGGACCAGCCACGTTCTGCCCGGTGGCAACGCTCTGGCTTACAACACCTGGCACTACTGGCGCGTCACTGCCAGTAATCCCTGTGGCAGCGGCGCCACTTCGGCCCAATTCAGCTTCCGCACCGCGAGCCAACCGAACGTGTTCTGCGCCACGCCCAACCTGAGCATCCCGGACAACAACCCAACCGGCGTCAGCCACACCATGAACATCCCCGCCAGCGCCAACATCCTGGATATGGACATCTACGTCAATGCCACCCACACCTGGGTGGGAGACCTGCGCTTTGTGGTCTCTCACAACGCCACCAACGCTACCATCATTGACCGCCCCGGTGTGCCCGCCAGTACCTTTGGCTGCTCCGGCAATGATTATGATGTCACCGTCAACGACGAAGGGCCGGATGGCAATATCGAAACGCAGTGCGCCGACGCCCCGGCCATCTTCGGTGACCGTGTCGGCGGCGACCCGCCCAACAGCAGCCTGCTGGCGGCCTATGATGGCATGGACATCACCGGCGATTGGACGATCACCGTCTCTGACCATGCCGGTGGTGATACCGGTACGTTGGTGGAGTGGTGTGTGGTACCTACGTTGGAAGTGGCCGGCAGCGGCGTAGACCTTTCGCCTGACCAGGCTGCTTCTGGCGCGCCGGGCAGTGTGGTGGTGTACACCTTGAGCATTACTAACACGGGCAGCGTCAGTGATACCTTTGACCTGGACGTGGATGCGCAGTGGGTGACCTTGCTGTCTACCAGCAGCATTACGCTGGAGGCGGGTGAGGTGACGACATTCACGGCCGAGGTGCAGGTGCCGTCCGCTGCCAATGCCGGCGATACGGGACTGGCCCTGGTGACGGCCACGTCACAAAGCGACAGCAATGTCACCGATGATGCCCGCCTGACGACGACGGCGACGGAACTGCGGGATGTGACCCTCAGCGCCGACCCGGATGCGCTGTCTGGCGAGCCGGGGGCGGTGATGACGTACACGGTACACATCACCAACACAGGCAATGCCGCCGACAGCTTCTCGCTGAACCCGAGTGGGAACGTCTGGACGACGCATGTGGAACCGATGACGGTGACGCTGGCTGCCGGTGAGGGTGCGCCCGTAATGGTAACAGTTCACATTCCGGGTGATGCGGCCAATGGGGATGACGATACGGTGACGGTGACGGCCGTGTCCGACGCCGACCCCACCGCCACCGCCAGTGTAGACCTGACCACGACGGCTTCTGTGCCGGTAGAGCCGGGTTATACCATCTATCTGCCCATCATTTTGAAGCCGTAAGAATGTAATTGGGTAATTGCCCCAATTACTCAATTACCCAATTACTCAATATCTTCAGAAGGACGGCCGTAACCCGGCCGTTCTTTTTTATTCCTGACAAAAGATGTCATAAATGCGGCTTAACATTGTGCATGTTTTCTCCATGTTTTAAGGTCGAAAGGTAGCGGCTGGGGCACGGCCGTGATACAATCACGTATACCATACAGAACATATGTTCACATAAGGTAAGGAAGATGGAACCCCAACATATCATTGTGCGCGGCGCACAACAACACAATTTGAAACACATTGACGTGACCATTCCCCGCAACAAGCTGGTCGTCCTCACCGGCGTCAGCGGCAGCGGTAAATCTTCGCTGGCCTTCGACACCATTTATGCCGAAGGGCAGCGGCGTTATGTGGAAAGCCTGTCCGCCTATGCCCGGCAGTTTTTGGGGCAGATGGAGAAGCCGAAGGTGGACGCCATCATCGGCCTCAGCCCGGCGATTGCCATTGAGCAAAAGGCGGTCAGCAAAAACCCGCGCTCGACGGTGGGCACGGTGACGGAGGTGATGGATTATTTGCGCGTCCTCTTCGCCCGTGTGGGCACGCCGCACTGCCCGGACTGTGGCACGGCCGTGACCCCCCAATCGGCCCAATCCATCACCAACCAACTGGCCCATTTGCCCGCCGGTACCCGCTTCCAACTGCTGGCCCCCATCGCCCGCAACCGCAAAGGGACACATGTAGACGCCCTGGCGCAAGCCCGGCAGGACGGCTTCGCCCGCGCCCGCGTCAACGGCCAACTGGTAGATTTAACCGGCGACCTGCCGGAACTGGACAAAAAGCGCAAACACAATATCGAATTGATAGTAGACCGGCTGATTGTGCCGGCGACGCTGGATGAAGGTTTCACTTCACGGCTGGCCGATTCGGTGGAGACGACGTTGAAGATGGGTGACGGCCTGCTGATTGCCGATTTGGGAGAGGGGTTGGAGCAATTGACGCTCAGCGAACACAATGCCTGCCCCACCTGCGGGTTTAGCTTCCCTGACCTGTCGCCACAGTTGTTCAGCTTCAACTCGCCACTGGGCATGTGCCCGGACTGCCACGGCATCGGCACGCAGATGCAGGTGGACCCTGACCTGATTATCGAAGATGAAACGCGCTCCATTATGGACGGGGCGCTGCGCTGGTACGGCAATGTGCGCAAGAAGAAAAACAAATGGACGATGTCCACGCTGCAAACCATCGCCGAACATTACCAGTTTGATCTGGACACGCCCTGGCGCGATCTGCCGGAAAAGGTGCGGCATGTGCTGTTTTACGGTTCAGACGGCGAGATATTGACCTTTAAGTATGGCGGTGAAAATGACGAGGCGCAGTGGTCGGGTGAGGCCAAACGGCCGCTCAACGGCATTGTCAACAACATCAATCGCCTCTTTCACCAGACCCACTCGGAGATGACGCGCAAGTGGTACGCCAGCTTTATGAGCCAACGGCCGTGCCCCACCTGCGCCGGTTCTCGCTTGCGCCCCGAAGCCCGCGCCGTGCAAGTTGGCGGCAAAACCATCACGGAAGTGGGCCGGATGGCTATTGATGAAGCCCAGGCGTGGGTGCTTTCGCTGGGAAGTAAGCAGTTAGCAGTTGGCAGTGAGCAGTTGGCAGTTGGCAGTAAGCAGTTGGCAGTTGGCAGTGAGCAGTTAGCAGTGAACGGTAATGGAAATGGGCATAACGGCCAATATCCTAATACCCCAATTACCCAATTACCCAATTACCCAATCTCCAATCTCCAATCTCCAATCTCTCACCGATGAACAACTCGAAATCGCCGCCGAAGTGCTGAAGGAGATCCGCGACCGGCTGCAATTCATGTTGAACGTGGGGCTGCACTACCTGACATTGGATCGCTCCGCGCCGTCGCTTTCGGGTGGTGAGGGGCAGCGCATTCGGTTAGCCAGCCAGATTGGCTGCGGGTTGGTGGGCGTGTTATACATCCTGGACGAGCCTTCCATTGGCCTGCACGCCCGCGATAACCGCGCCCTGTTGGACACGCTGCACCAGCTTCGGGATATGGGCAACACGGTGCTGGTGGTGGAACACGACGAAGAGACGATGCGCGAATCGGACTGGCTGGTTGACCTGGGGCCGGGCGCGGGCGTGAAGGGCGGGCGCATCATCGCTGCCGGGACGCCCGAAGAGGTGGCTAACAACCCCGATTCATTGACGGGCCGCTATTTGCGCGGGGATTTGACGATTACGGCGCCCAATGGCTACGGCCGTCGCCAATCCGATACGGCCGTGACCATCAACGGCGCCCGGCTGCACAATTTACGCAATGTCTCCGCCCGCTTCCCGCTGGGCACCATGATTTGTGTCACCGGCGTCAGCGGCAGTGGCAAGAGCAGCCTGGTCTCCGAAACGCTGGAACCGGCGCTGGCGCGGGCACTGAACAACGCCCAGACTACCCCCGGCCCCTACAGCAGCTTGCACGGTCTGGAACACCTGGACAAGGTGATCAACATCACCCAGGACCCCATCGGCCGTACCCCCCGCTCTAACCCGGCGACCTACATCAAACTATTTGACGAGATTCGTAACGTCTTCGCCCAGACGCCCGCCGCCAAAGCGCGCGGTTACAAATCGGGCCGCTTCAGTTTTAACGTGAAAGGCGGGCGCTGCGAAGCGTGTGAAGGGTATGGCCTGCGCAAGGTGGAGATGCACTTTTTGGCCGATGTGTGGGTGCTGTGCCGGGAGTGCAACGGCCGTCGCTTCAACCACGAAACGCTGCAAATCACCTACAAAGGGCAGAACATCGCCGATGTGTTGGACATGGACGTACAGGAGGCGCTGGAATTTTTCGAGAACCATCCCAAGATTCACCGTCAGCTGCAAACGCTGCACGATGTGGGGCTGGATTACATCAAGCTGGGGCAGAGCGCACTCACCCTCAGCGGCGGCGAGGCGCAGCGCATCAAGCTGGCCAAGGAGTTGAGCCGCGTCGCCACCGGACGCACCGTGTACATCCTGGATGAGCCGACCACCGGCCTGCACTTTGCCGACGTGCAAAAGCTGCTGGACGTGCTGCACCGGCTGGTGGACGCGGGCAATACGGTCATTGTCATTGAACACAACCTGGATGTGGTGAAGACGGCCGACTGGCTGATTGACCTGGGGCCAGAAGGCGGCGATGGCGGCGGGCAAATCATTGCCCAGGGTACGCCGGAAGTAGTGGCCCAGGTAGAGGCCAGTTATACGGGGCAGTTTTTGCGAGAGATGTTGAGGACGGCCGTGTAATACAAAGTTGGGCGCATTTATCCGCTCTGCCGCCTTTTGACAATGCTATGCTGGTAAGATACCTCGCATTCCCAAGTACAGGAGACTTTGATGAGTGTTTTCGCTGGACAACAGTTACACGTTACTATCCAAGATTTGCCGCCCATTCTCATTGCTTATACGTCCTGCCAACTACAGGAAATGACTGGCAGTTACAGCGGCCAAATTCGGGACGGTTTTCAACGCATAAAAGATTGGGCGCGACAACACGGCTACGACTCGTCGGTGCTAAAGGTCATTGGTATCCCATGTGTCGCCGGCACTCAATTGATTAGTTATGTGTGCGCTTTGGAGCTTCCTGAGGCCATGACCGCGATCACAGAAGGTATCCAAACCAAACAACTAGCAGGTGGTCGTTATGCAATCTTATCGCTTGAGAAAGACTCAACTACAATTGGACAGACTATCGGGCACTTTTTTGCGGAGTATGTACCACAACATCAACTCATCGTAGACTCACAACGCCCCAGCTACGAAGTCTACTACGAGGACATTATGGACTTTTGTGTTCCGCTTCTTTAGCTCGTTCCCACCCCCTGCGTGGGAATGCCTGCTTTGGCGCTCCGTGCCGCAAGAGGGCGCGGAGCGCCTCGGTCATTCAACGAGGAGAAAAGAGGTAGCTTCATATGAATGTACACCATCAGATCAAAGAGTACATCTCAGCTCAGCCAGAGCCAAAACGAAGTGATATGCAAGAGCTTCACGGCATCATTCTGGGAATGATGCCGGACTGTAAATTGTGGTTTCTTGATGGCAGAGATGAGAGCGGCCGAACGGTTTCTAACCCAAATATAGGTTATGGATCACAGGCCAGAATTTATGCCGATGGAAAAACTAAAGAGTTCTATCAGATCGGCATTAGTGCAAACACAACCGGAATCTCCGTCTACATTATGGGGATAAAAGATAAAAAATACTTAGCCGAGAAATACGGGAAAAAGATCGGCCAGGCAAGCGTGACAGGATATTGCATCAAATTCAGGGCACTAAAAAATATAGACGTTAATACCCTCGTAGATGCAATGCGATATGGCATTGAGCAGACACACGCCTGACAATTCACTCAAAAGATTTGTACGATTTGTCGCCGTTTGACGGCCCTGAAGTGCCTGCCACAAACGATTTTCCGAGGAGTGATTGATGACGAAATCTGAACTTCTGAATTGGTTGCACGAAGAATATCGGCAATGGGAAGCCTTTCTTGAGGAGATTGGCCCGGCACGTATGGACCAACCCGGCGTGGCCGGTCATTGGTCTATTAAAGATATTATCGCCCACCTGACGGACTGGACTCCCTGGCTCATCGCCCGCTTACAGGCGGCCCAACGCGGCGAGCCGAAACCGAACCCACCCTGGCCCGCCCACCTGGAAAGTGATGATGAGATCAATGCCTGGATTTATGAGGCTAATCACGGCCGTACTGTGCGTGAAGTCCTGGATGAATCGGCGCGCGTTTTTCAGGAGTTGCTGACGGCCGTTAAAGAATTACCAGAGGATGTCCGCATCGAGCAAGTACATGAGGGAGAAGGGGTTTATTACCTGGTGTGGTTGGGTGATGAACGTTTCCTGCCCGGTGAATTTTTTGACCACTTCCACGATGACCATGAGCCAGACATACGCGCCTGGTTATTGGAGGATTTATGAAAAACCTTTCCATGGAGATGTATGTGTTGCCTGGTGTCAATTTGGCTCACCTCAAGAACTTCCTACTATCTATCACAAAAAAGAAGTGGAGTCCAAAATGACGCTGCCGCACTGGAGAATCACCTGCATCTTCGTGGATAGGGACTGTCGTAAAATGGGACTGTCCTTCTTTGCCTTGAACGGTGCTTTGGAACTCATTATAGATTTGGGCGGTGGAGTTATAGAAAGCTATCCCCAGGATACGCAAGGGAAGAAAGTATCGAATTCGTTCTTATACAATGGCGCCAGGCATACCTTTGAAAAAGCTGGCTTCAGTTACGAAGGCCATAAAGGGAAAAATCATTGTATTATGAGAAAGACGATTTGAAGCGGCGGTTTATGAGAGTGATGCTTTCATCGCCGTTGTTGGGGATGGGCACGGCCGTGTAATACATAGATAGGCGTTTAGCGAAACCCATCGGAAAGTCAGACCTGTACAATGTTTACCTACTTTGAACGAGACAACCAGATAGAAATCCAGATGTTGAAGGAACTTAAGCATGAGAAAAGTTATAGTGCTTGAACATATCTCCCTTGATGGTGTCATACAGGCCCCAGGCGGACCAGAGGAAGATACTAGCGGCGGCTTCGCGCACGGCGGGTGGATTGCGCCATTTTCTGACGCGATTCTGGGAACACTCCTGAGAAAGCAGATGAACCTGCCGTTCGACCTGTTGTTAGGGCGCAAAACCTTTGATATTTGGGCACCGTACTGGCCGCACCATGCAGACGCATGGCCTGGCGTCAACGAGGCGACCAAGTATATCGCCTCGAATACCATGACGTCTGGCGAATGGCAACCGTCCGTGTTTTTAAACGGAGATATTGCCGAAAAAGTCGCCAAAATCAAGCAACAGCCAGGGCCGGATTTGCACGTTTGGGGAAGCGGGCATCTCCTTCAGACGCTTATCAAGCAGGATTTAGTTGATGTGTTCTGGCTGATGATGTATCCGATTACATTGGGCGGTGGAAAGCGGTTGTTTGCCGAGGGCACGATCCCGATGGGGTTCAAGGTGACGGAAAGCACCGTTACCTCGAAAGGCGTCATTATCGTCAATTACGAGCGCGCCGGGGCAATCACAGCTTTGTAATCAATTACATGAAAAGGTAACTATGAAAAATCCTAACACACACAATCCACGTATCGCCAAAATGACCTTCGCCTCCGTCTATCCGATGTATGTCGAAAAAGCGGAGAAGAAAGGCAGAACCAGAGAAGAATTGCATCAGGTCATCGAGTGGTTAACTGACTTTGATGATCAGCAGCTTCAGGAACTGATAGATGAGAATGTGACTTTTGAAACATTCTTCCAACGTGCTTCGCTCAACCCGAATGCGCACCTCATCACTGGCGTCATCTGCGGCTATCGTGTAGAGGAAATCGAGGATCCGTTGACGCAGCAGGTTCGGTACTTGGATAAGTTGGTGGATGAGTTGGCAAAGGGCAGGAAGATGGAGAAGATTTTGCGTAGCTCGTAAGGTGTTAGGAGAGACTGGAGGAGCCTTTCGGCTCCCATTAAATCAGCAAGGAGAAGAATCATGAAATTTCTTCTTACATCCGCTGGCATCAAAAACAGGAGCATCCACAACGCGCTGGTCGAGCTACTGGGCAAACCGATTGCCGAGGCCAACGCGCTCTGCATTCCCACCGCGTCTTACGGCTCAGCAAGCTCGGTGTGACGGTGGTCGGTGAAGTCGTCAATTACGAAGGCATCTACCGGCTCTGCTACATCCGAGGTCCCGAAGGAATTCTCATCGGGCTCGCCCAAGAGATTGGGCAGCAGA
>CAADGU010000538.1 GCA_900696625.1 uncultured Chloroflexota bacterium
ATCGGGATGGCTCGCTGGCGATTGGCGCCACCCATTGGCAGACGGTGTGGCGGGTGGTGCTGCCCGCCGCGCGATCCGGCATTGTCATCGCCATTATGTTGGGCGTGGGGCGGGCCATTGGCGAGACAATGGCGGTGATGCTGGTGACGGGCAACGCGGCCAATATCCCCGAACTCGGCCTGGGCATGATGTTCCAACCCATCCGCACCATGACGGCCACCATTGCCGCCGAAATGGGCGAGGTGGCCCAGGGCAGCACCCATTACAGCGTCTTGTTTGCCATCGGTATTGTGCTGTTCATTATCACCTTTCTGGTGAATTCATTGGCCACGCGGCTAATAGGCGGCCGGCCAAAGCAGCGGGGGGCGCAGTTATGAGAGTGATGAGTCGCCAACAGACGCAGAAGGTAGCGACGATTGTGATCACCACCGTGGCCGCGCTGGTGGTCATTCCCATTTTGCTGATCATCCTGACCATTTTCTTTAATGGCATGTCGGCCATTAGTTGGGAATTTCTGACACAGCCGCCGCGTAATGGCATGACGGAGGGGGGCATTATGCCCGCCATTTTGGGCACGATCTTGCTGACGTTGGGCACGGCCGTAGCCGCCATCCCCCTCGGCATTGGCGCGGCCATTTACCTGGCCGAATACGCCGGCGATAACGTCCTCACCCGCACCATCCGCCTGGCAATTGTTAATCTGGCGGGCATCCCCTCCATCGTCTATGGCCTGTTTGGGTTGGGCATGTTTGTCCTCTTTTTCCAGTTTGGCACCTCCATCCTGGCCGGGTCATTGACGTTGGGTTTGATGACGCTGCCCATTGTCATCAGCACGGCCGAAGAGGCCATTCTCACCGTGCCGCAGGCGTTTCGCACCGTCAGTTACAGCGTGGGCGCTACCCGCTGGCAGACTATTCGCCACCAGGTATTGCCCAATGCCATGCCCGGCATCATCACCGGCATCATCCTCGGCCTCAGCCGCGCCATTGGCGAGACGGCGCCCATCTTGTTCACTGTGGCCGCCTTCTACCTGCCCAATTTGCCCACCTCTGTCTTTGACCAGACGATGGCGCTGCCCTATCACCTGTACGTCATCTCCACGCAGGTGCCGGGTATGCCGCTGGAGGTGCAATATGGCACGGCGCTGGTGCTGCTGCTGTTTACGCTCTCGCTCACCTTTGTAGCCACCATGATTCGCAGCGCCATGCGGCGGCGGCGGGAGTGGTGATCGGTAATTGGGTAATTGGGTAATGGAGTAGTTACCCAATTACCCAATTACTCAATTACCCCAAAAGTATGGTTCCTAAACTTTCTATCCAAAACGTTTCGTTTGATTATGGTGATGGGGCGACGGCGCTGCGGAATATCAGCCTGGATATTATGCCCCATGAGCTTTTTGTGCTGTTTGGGCCGTCACGCAGTGGCAAGTCTACGCTGCTGCGGCTGTTGAATCGGTTGTCGGATTTGCTGCCGGTGGGGGAGATGCACGGCCGTATTCTCTTTGACGGGCAGGATATTTTTGCGCGGGGCACGGACGTGTTTGACCTGCGGCGGCGCATTGGCATGGTCTTTGCCACGCCCACGCCCCTGCCCGGCAGCATCTATGAAAACCTGACCTATGGCCTGAAAATGGCCGGTATCAAAGACCGCCGCGTGCTGGATGAACGAGTGGCCCGCTCCTTGCAGCAGGCGGCGCTGTGGGATGAAGTGAAAGACCGCCTGGCCGATTCCGCTTTTGCCCTTTCCGGCGGCCAAAAACAGCGGCTTTGCCTGGCGCGCAGTCTGGCGTTGGAGCCGGAGATCGTGCTGCTGGATAATCCTACCTCTGGCCTTGACCCTATTTCCACCTCCATTGTGGAAGAGTCGCTGTATGAACTCAAACAGCAATACACCATCGTCATGGTGCCCCACAGTATGCAGCAGGCGGCGCGGGTGGCCGACCGGGCGGCCTTCATGCTGGACGGTGAAATTGTGGAAGTTGGCGCCCAGAAGGACCTGTTTATTTATCCCCAAGACAAACGTACCGAGGATTATGTGTCGGGGCGGTTTGGGTAATTTTGGTAATCGGTAATCGGTTATCGGTAAACGGTGGAATGGATAACAAACTTGAAATCCAAAACTTCAGTTTTTATTACGGCAGCTTTCAGGCGCTCATTAACCTGAATTTACCGATACGTCGCAACCAGATCACGGCGTTGATTGGGCCGTCGGGTTGTGGCAAGTCTACTTTTTTGCGGGCGTTAAACCGGATGAATGACACCATTAAGGGGGCGCGGGCTGAGGGGGAAGTGCTGCTGGACGGAAAGAACATTTATGACCCAGACGTGGACGTGGTGCAATTGCGGCAGCGGGTGGGCATGGTATTCCAACGGCCGAACCCGTTTCCACAATCCATTTACAACAACGTGGCCTATGGGCCGCGGGTGTTGGGGTTGGCCGGGCGCAACGGCCGTCTGGATGACATTGTAGAGCAAAGTTTACGTGACGCGGCGCTGTGGGAGGATGTGAAAGACCGTCTGCAATCGCCGGCCCAGGTACTCAATCCGGGGCAGCAGCAGCGGTTGTGCATTGCCCGCACCATTGCCGTGCGGCCAGAGGTGGTGTTGATGGACGAACCCTGCTCGGCGCTGGACCCGGTGGCTACCCTGAAAATTGAGGAACTGATGCAGCAGTTGGCGGCCAATTACACCATTCTCATTGTCACCCACAGCATGGAGCAGGCGGCGCGGGCCTCCCATTGGACGGGGTTTTTCTGGCTGGGAGAACTGGTGGAATACGGCCGTACCCCCGACCTCTTCACCAACCCGGAAAAAGAATTAACCGAGGCGTATATCACGGGGCGGCAGGGGTAGGGCGTAATCCGTAAACCGTAATCCATAACGTGGCGAAGCCACAACCAAAACTTACCACAGAGGCACAGAGGCGCAGAGATTTTTGGTTTTTCCTCCGTGTCTCTGTGCCTCTGTGGCTAGATCTTTTTACGCTTTTGGCGCACATTTCGCGCTGGTACGAAGTAAACCGTAATCCGACATCGGTTTACGGATTACGATTCACGGATAACGGCTCACGGGAAATGGGCAGCGTAAAGTAAAACGTACTACCTTTCCCTTCGCGGCTGGTGACGCCGATACGGCCGTGATGGGCCTGCACAATGTGGCGCGAAATCGCCAGCCCCAGGCCGGTGCCGCCGCCGTTGCGGGTGCGCGCCCGGTCAGATTTGTAAAAACGCTCAAAAATGCGCGGTAAATCTTCTTCGGTAATGCCCACGCCGGTGTCGGTTACAGAAATTGTCAGTTCGTTGGCGTTGTCAGGTGCCAGCCTGGCCTGCACCGTAACGCGCCCCCCCTCAGGCGTAAATTTCACGGCATTGTGCAGCAAATTGGTGACGACCCGCTGCATACGCTCTTCATCTGCCAGCACCGGCGGCAAATTGGCGGGCACGTCCAGCGCCATCTCAATTTCTTTGCGCTGTGCCTGGGGGCGCAGCCGTTCCATGGGGCTGAGCAGGAGGTTGGACACGGCCGTGACCTGAAACCGAAACGGCACCAATCCCGACTCAATCCGGGAGAGTTCCAGCAGTTCCTCCACCATTTGCGTCAGCACATCCACTTCATTTTCGGCGCGTTGTAAAAAGTGCTGCGCCGCCGGCGGATCGTCCAGCGCCCCATCCTGCAACGTTTCCACCACCGCTTTGAGCGAGGCCAGGGGGGTGCGCAGTTCGTGGGAGATATTGCTGATGAAGTCGCGGCGCACCGTTTGCAGCCGTTGAATTTGGGTCAGGTCATGCAGGATAACCAGGAAACGGCGGGCGCCTTCTTCTTCAAAGGGGACGACGGCCGTTTGCAAAAAAACGCCCCGGCTCACCTCCACCATTTCTACCTGTTCTTGCCGCGTCTGCTGCGCTTTTTGCCACAATTCAATCAGTTGGTGGTGGCGCACCACTTCGGCAAAGGAGCGGCCAATCGCTCGCTCCGTCATTGGCTCTAGCAGCCGGGTCGCCGCTGGATTGAGCAGGCGTACCGTGCCGTTCTCGCCGGTAATCAGCACCCCGTCGGTCATGCTGTCCAGAATCGCGCCGTATTGCTGATTTTCCGCTTGCAAGGCGTGGATTTGTTCGCGCAGCGAGGCCACCATGTCGCTGAAGGCGCGGATCATATCCCCTTCATCGTCGCTGGTGTAACCGAGGATACGCGCTTCCAGGTCACCGCGTGTAATGCGCTGCGCCACATCGGTGATGTGGCGGGTGTAGCGGTGGGCGGAACGTTCCAATCGCAGCGCCAGGAGGTAGGTGATAACGGCCGTGATCGCCATCGCCGCCAACAGATTGCGCCAGACACAGCCCGCCCCACCCAGGCACGAGGGCTGTGTCAGCAATATGCCCAAAATGAGCAAAACAAAGGCAAATAAGAGGAAAAAAGGAATGGCGATGCGCCAGCGGATTTTGGAGAACATGCTTTATGATGCGTGATGCGTGACCCGTGAGCCGTAATCCGACTTCGGGTTACGGATTACGGTTACGAAACTACCCGTCAAACCGGTAGCCAATGCCGCGCACGGTAACGATGCGGCGGGCGTTGGCCGGGTCGGCTTCAATCTTTTCGCGCAGCCAGCGCACGTGTACGTCCACCGTGCGGCTGTTGCCGTCATACGTCCAGCCCCACACCCGCTCCAGGATCAGGTCACGGGAGAGGGCAATGCCCTGATGCCGCGCCAGAAAGAGCAGCAGGTCATACTCTTTGGGTTTGAGCCGCACAATGACATCGTTCAGGCGCACTTCGCGCCGGTTTTGGTCAATGACCAGAGAATCGAAGGCGAGTACGGCGTCTGGGCCGGTGGGCACGGCCGTGGCCATCCCCCCCGGCTCGTGGCTCAACTCTTCTCGAATGAGTTCCACCCGGCGCAGCAGCGCCTTCACTCGCGCCAGCAGTTCGCGCATACTGAACGGCTTGGTCAGGTAATCGTCCGCGCCCATTTCCAGCCCCACCACCTTATCCACTTCTTCCGATTTGGCGGTGAGCATGAGAATGGGGGTGCTGAACTCTTTGCGCAAGATGCGGCACACCTCAAACCCATCCAGCCCCGGCAGCATCACGTCCAAAATAACCAGGTCTGGCTTTTGGGTGCGGGCCAGGGTGACGGCGGTACGGCCGTTTTCCGTCGTGATCACCTTATACCCCTGGCGCTGTAAGTTATATTCCAGCGTTTCCAGCAGCGTCTTATCATCTTCCACTACCAATATCTTGATGCTCATACTGTTCGTTTGTAACGCTGAATGTCTTTCTCGTCAACCGGGCACAAACAGATTGGGCACAACCAGCTTATCCTCTACGGCCGTACCATCCACATCCAACACCGGCAGACGATGGCCGTCCCCCAGCAAATACCAGCCCACCAGCAAACGATACGCACCGGGGGCCATCTCCTGGCTCAGGGGAATGGTGTATGAATCGCGGATTGTTTGCCCCGGCTGCCAGCCGCTGGTGGGGCGCGTGCCCTGCACCGGCCAACTATCCACCTGCCCCACAATCCGGTCTTGGGCGTCCACCACTTGCAGGAACAGGGTGTAATCCTGGTTCATGTTTGCCAGCGCCAGCCAGTTCAGTTGTACCTGTAAAACACCACCGGGCGACAAAGCGGGGCCGCTGGTGGTCACATCCAGCAGGGCGATCTGGTCGGCGTAGTTCACGGCCGTTTCCGGCAGCGCCACGCCGCTAATTTCCACCTGCCCCACCACACAGCCGGTCTGCGCGGGCGACATCCAGCCGCAATAAGAAGCGGGAGAGGGGCAACGGCCGTGGCCACAATCCGCTTCATGCTGTGCCTCATAACCGGCAATCAGATTGTACAAACCCGCTGGCAAGTCTGCGTGTAGATTTTCATACCAGATGTGGGCTGGGGGCACAGGCGGCGGCGGCGAAAATTCGGCGATTTGCCCCATGGGGCTGCTTACCGGCTGCAATTTGAATTGCAGTCCCGGATTTTCACTGCCGAACCCTGTCAGCAGCAGGGGCAGTCTGGTCTGGGGACGAATTTTGGCCGGGAAGGCAGCGCCGCTTACCAGATAGCCCCCAATTTGGGCGCGCAGCAGCCGGGATGGTGGCGTCGCCGTGTTTTCAGCGGCCGTTACTTCCATGGTGGTCACATCTTGCCAGGCCAGTTGGTTGGCCGGGATAAAGGGGGGAGCGACGGCTACCTGGTAAGCGAGGACGCCATCATGGGTGATAACCGGGCGCGGCAGCAGGTGATAGTCGGGCACAATCTCGCCGGGCCGCCAGGCGTTGGTGGGGTAAAAATTGTTGGCGGGGTGTTGGCCTTGTGGCGCACGGCCGTTGCCTTCGCCACCCACCACGCGCACATACACATGCAGCACCTTGTCCACCGCTTCTGCCGCCTGCCAGTAGAGGGTGACGGCCGTGTGGCTGTCGTCCACTGCGGCTACCGGTTCCAAGGTGTAGGCCAGGAGGGTGAGCGGGCCAAATTGGTAATTGGGTAATTGGGTAATTGGGTAAACCTGTCCTGAGCCTGCCGAAGGATTGGGTAATTGGGTAATGGGGTAAGTGGCGACTTCGGTGAGGGGGCCGAGGGAGCGCAGGTGGTAGATGCCTTGCAGACCGGGCAAGTAGCGGGCCAGGTAGATGGGTTGGTTTTGGGCGAGATGGCCGTCTACCTGGGCGCGGTAGGCGGCTTCATCCGGCCAGACGGAAATGTCCAGGTCGGGGCGCAGCCCTTCCGCTACCTGCAAATAGAGCAGCGGCGCAATTTTTTCGCTGTCGGCCAGAATGGCCGCGCCTTCGGCCAGCGGCAGCGCCAGCACCGCCCGCCCCCATTGTTCCAGCGGGTTTGGCCCGGATTGGTCGTTTTTTGCCCAATGGTCTACGGCCATTGTTAAGGTTGAAATCAGGGCAAAGGTGAGTGCCAACGGCCGTATGTCCGGCCAATGTAAACGATCTGCCGTCTGTTGTACCAGCGCCAGCCCGGCCCATAGACCAACCGCCCACCAGATGCCCATTACCAACTGCGCCGGTATGATGAACACGGCCAGGTCAGGCACGTAGTAGTTGAGGGCGTAGAAGGTATAAGCAAACCAGGTAAGCAGCAGGATGACGGCCGTTTGCCACTGCCGCCACACCATCACCACCAGCCCCAACCCGGCCAACGCCAGACCCCACCAGCCCCAATTTTCCAAAAACAACCGGCCCACAATCTGGTAGCGCACGGGATCATCCAGCCAGGCGCGCAGTTGCAGCGCCCCTTGAAAACGGCCGCCCACTACCCAGTCTACAAAGCGCGCCAGTCCCATCGCTTCTCCGTTCACTGCCTGCCAGCGCAGGGGCAGGTAGGCGTAGAGCAGCAGGGGGAGGAGGAAGGCGACGGCCGTTTTGAGCCAGAAACGGTAATCCGTAATCCATAACCGGTAATCCGTAACCGGTAATCGGTAATCGGGCTTCGGGCTTCGGCCATCGGCCTTCGGACTACGGGCTTCGGGTTTCTGCTGGAAAGGACGGGCAGTAAAGAGGATCGTAAGCAGGGCAGGCGGCAGGAGGAAGAGGGTGGTGATGTGGTTGGCCATGCCCAGGCCGAGGGTGAAGGCCAGCGCGTAGACGTGAGCAGGTGAGGGCGGCGCAGACGCCGGGGTGAGGGGGTGAGGGGGTGAATCTCCCAATCTCCAATCCCCAATCTCCAATTGCCAATTGCCAATCTCCAATCCTTCGGCAGTACTCAGGACAGGTCTCCAATCTCCAATCTCCGCCATCAAATATAGCGCCACCATCACAATCAACGCATGGAGGGCATATACTTCGGCGATGATGGCCTGGCTCCAGAAGGTAAGGCTGAGGCCGGTAACGGCCGTGCCCAGGATGGCAGGTAGGGGATGGCGCAGCATCCGCTGTATCAGGAAATAGAGCATACTCATCGCCGCCAGCGCATACACGGCCGAAGCCAGATTCAATCGCCAGGCCAGTGTGCCCACCGGCAGCAGGGTAAACAGTTTGCCCAGCAGCAAATACAGCGGGTAGCCGGTGGGATGGACAATGCCCAATTGGGGCGTGACCACCTGGAACTCAAACGTATCCGCCGCCCCCACGCTGGCAGACATAGTAAACAAATAGACCGGCAGCAGCGCCACCATGACCAACAACCAGCCGCCCCATTTTCCCCATCGGCGTTCATCCGTGTTTGTCTGCGTCCAAATGAACACGGCCGTCAGCCACACAGTTGCGGCAAAAATCAACCGGCTGCCTGCCAGATCAACTGCCGGATTGAACAACCAGAGCAAATTGAGCAGCAGCGAGCTGAAGGCGAGCGGGGGCAATTGTCTGGCCCATTTCAGCCAGACCAGCCAGACGGCATAAGCGGTGAGAGCGGCAAAGGGGAGGGCAACCAACGGCCGTGCCAGCCACAACAACTGCGGAAAAAATCCCTCATACAACAAGCGGCTTAAAGCTAACCCGGCTATGAATGCCAAAAAAAACAGGGTGAATTGACCCGCATAAAAAGGTAACCGCCCATTGTGTGACGTTGCAGCCTGGTGAACAGCCATAGGCCGCCAATTGTATCACCACAATCGTGGTGAACCCTACCGGATGGTAGTCGCTTCCCCTGTCAATAGTCATACTTGACTTGTACCATTAGCCAGATTACATTTTCTGCCATCGTCTGATATATCTATAACGTCTACATGGATTCTCTGATCCGGTAAATTTTGAGAACAGGCTTGTCTGAGGAAATCCCATGAAATCTTATGTACATTCATCAATCGCATTCGGCAAATGGATACTGCTACTGATCGCCATCGTTTGGCTGGTAGCTTGCCAGGGTCAGGGCACGGCCGTACAGAATATGGGCGTAGAGCAACCGGGTTCTACCACTTCTGGTCTGCTTTCAGTAGCCGAGGTCAGGTCGCCAACATTGCCACGGGCTGATGGGCTGCCCGAACCCCCGGCCAACCTGGTGGTGTTGTGGAATGAGGCGATGCTGGCGGCTGTGCGCAATGGCGCGCCCCGGCCGACGGTGACGGCGCGGGCGCTCTATATGACCCACGCTGCTATGTATGACGCCTGGGCGCTGTATGATGACACGGCCGTGCCCACCGTCCTCGATCCCGCGCTCAAACGCCCCGCCGCCGAACACAATGATGTCTACAAAGGGGCGGCGGTCAGCCAGGCTGCTTACCATATGCTGATCACCCTCTATCCTGACCACGAGAAGAAAACCTACGCCTTTAGCAATTTACTGAATGCGTTGGGCTACAAGATTGTCATGGAGGCAGACGCCACTACCCCGGCAGGACTTGGCTATATGGCCGCGCAGGCTGTGTTGGCCGACCGCGCCGACGATGGCGCCAACGCCGCCAATAATTACGCCGATGTTACCTCGGCTATCTACCCTGAACTGTATGTGGTCTGGAACAGCGCCGACCCCAACGCCGACAACGCCCCCGGACATGCCGGGTTCAATCCCAATCATTGGCAGCCGCTGCGGGTACCCACCGGGGGGCTAACTAATGAGGCAGGTTGGCCTGTGGCTGACCATGCAAATCCGGCCACGTACCGGGACCAGGTGTTTCTGACGCCGCATTGGGGGGCGGTACGGCCGTTTGCCCTCAGCAGCGGCGACCAATTCCGCCCCCAAATGCCGCCTCAGGCCGGCTCCACCGAACCGTACACCGACGCCCTGGGCCAGACCATGACCCACGACGAAGCGTACCATCAACAGGTGGACGAAATCCTGCACATCAGCGCCACGCTAACTGACGAACAGAAAGTGATTGCCGAGTATTGGGCCGATGGGCCGCGCTCTGAAACGCCGCCCGGCCATTGGAACGCCCTGGCGCACGGCATTTCCTTTCGTGATAAACACGGCATTGATGAGGATGTGAAGCTCTATTTTGCTCTCAACGGCGCTTTGTTTGATGCCAGTATTGCCGCCTGGGAAGCCAAACGTACCTATGATTATGTGCGCCCGGCCTCAGCCATCCAGCACAAGTATGCCGGGCAAATGATCGAGGCGTGGGGCGGCCCCAACCAGGGTACGCAGTTGATTCCCGGTGAGACGTGGCGGCCGTACCAAAGCCTGACCTTTGTGACGCCGCCGTTTGCCGAATACGTATCCGGGCACAGCACCTTTAGCGCCGCCGCCGCCGAGGTGTTGACCCGCTTTACGGGCAGCAACCGGTTTTATGATGGCGTTACCATGTTGTATGATGAGGATTTTAACCGGGATGGCATTCCCGATTTGTTGGGGCAGCATGTGGTACCCATTGGCGGCAATATGTTTGAAAGCAGCCCGGCAGAAGTCGTGACGCTGCAATGGCATACGTTCCAGGAAGCGGCCGACGAGGCGGCTATGTCCCGCCGGTATGGCGGCATCCATTTTCAGGATGGCGACCTGTTTGCCCGGCGCATGGGTACACCCATTGGGGCGCAGGCTTATGTGTTGGCAGAACAGTATTGGACGGGGCAGGGGGCACGGCCGTAACCTTTGAAAGTGCCAGGCGCGGGGCAACACCAACTGGTTTGCCCACCACCTGATGCCCTGTGCCTGGCACTGCTACTCTCTATGCCACATCTGTCCATACATGGCGTCACCTACTGCTATGAAATTCATGGGGCGGGACGGCCGTTGCTTTTTCTCCATGGCTTCACCGGCAGTTCCCAAAACTGGCAGCCCTTATTGCCAGGGTTAACCGGTCATTATCAGGTGATCCTGGTAGATGTGTTGGGTCACGGCCGTGCCGCTTCCCCGCCCGATGAAAACCGATATGCCATAGACCAGGTGGCGGCTGACCTGGTCGCCCTTGTGGATGAATTAGGATATGGGGATATGGGGATATTGGGGTATTCGATGGGAGGGCGATTGGCGTTGTTTACGGCCGTGACCTACCCCCACCGCATCACCCACCTGATTCTGGAAAGCGCATCGCCTGGTTTACCCACCGCTGCCGAACGGCAGGCGCGGGTGGCCCAAGACCGGGAATTAGCTGACTGGATTGAGATCAACGGCATTGAAGCGTTTGTCAATCGGTGGGAGCAACTGCCCTTGTGGGCCAGCCAGCAGCAGCTATCACCGGAAATCCAGCAGCAACTTCATCAACAGCGGCTGCAAAACAATCCGACGGGGTTGGCAAACAGTTTGCGCGGCATGGGTACCGGGGTGCAGCCCTCGCTCTGGGAGCATCTACCCGCCTTGGCGATACCCACATTACTGCTGGTGGGCGAACTGGACACAAAGTTTGTGACCATTAACCGGCAAATGGCAGCCTTATTACCCAACGCTCACCTGGAGATTGTGCCTGGGGTGGGGCATACGGTGCATTTGGAACGGCCGTTGGCCTGGCAAGAAGCCGTCACCCGTAATCCGTAACCCGTGAACTGTAATCGGATAACGGATAACGGATTACGCATTACGCATTACGGATACGGCTCCGACGGCGCCTCTTCTACCACACCAGACGCCGCAAAAATCGCTCGTTCGGCAATGTTTGTCGCCCGGTCGCCAATGCGCTCCAGGTTTTGCCCGACTAGCAGCAGCGTGGTAGCGCGGGGGATATAGTCGTCATCTCGCATATCCTGCAACGTTTCCCGGATCAATTCTGCATAACGGGCATCTATGCGGTCGTCATCGGCCATCACCAGCCGCGCCAGGTCTTCGTCGCGCTGCAAAAAAGCCAGCACTGCTTCATGCACCATATCACGGGCACGTTGGGCCATCGCCGGTAATTTATAAAGCGACGTGAACGGCCCATCAGCGCCCACCCGCAGCACTAGCCGGGCGATGTTCACCGCGTGATCGCCAATCCGTTCCAATTCCAGGGCGACGTATACGGCCGTCATAATCGCCCGCAGGTCACCGGCCATCGGCTGCTGCGTGGCAATCGCTTGCAGCGCCAGCTTTTCCACCTGGTAGCGCAATCCATTCACCTGTGCATCCTGGTTAATGATCTGGCGCGCCACTTCCCCGTCCCGCTCCAGAAGCGCCTGCACCGCCTGGTCGGTGGACTGCTCCACCAGGTGACTCATTTGTTGGATGGTCTGATTAAGTGTGTCAATATCTTTTTCCAGTAATGAACGTTTCTGAAAATTCATTTCTCCTCCTTGAATTGTTAACGCAAAGGCGCTAATGAGGGCCAAGATGTAAAGAAGCTATCGGTGAAATCTATGTTGATTGTATAATCAGGCAACCCTGCTTTTCAATGACAGATGGCAGGTTTCATCTATGATCTATTGATTGGGTAATGACCTTACCGCAAGAACTGGCGCAGACATTTCGTACAAACATGCACCGGTTCTAGGAGGAAAAAAGGGTGGAATGTATTTCAAGCGTGGAACGAATGGCGATTGAGGAAGGCCGGCAGAAAGGAGACAACGCGCCTTTGCTCATTTATGATGGTGATTGTGGCTTTTGAGAAAAGTCGGCGCGTCTGGTGCAGACGTGGACAAAGGGCCGCGTTGCCATTTCCCCCTGGCAAATGATACCAGAGCAAATGGCGGCCTTGGGACTGTCTGATGTAGATGGCATGACGCAGGTGTGGTTTGTGGATACCGACGGCCGTCTCCGCGGCGGCGCAGCAGCAGTCAATGGGGCGCTGCGTTATGTGTGGTGGGCACGGCCGTTTACCTGGCTCTACTCCCTACCCGGCATCAAACAGCTACAAGAGCGGGTTTACCGCTGGGTAGCCGCCAACCGCTACCGGTTGCCCGGCGGCTCGGCCCAATGCCGGTTCGATGACAAGATGAGCAGGTGAAGAGGTGATGGGGAGGTTAATTACTCAATTACCCAATTACTCAATTACCGAATCCACGCAGGCAAAATACCATTTTCCACCAGGGGCGTAACGGCCCCGGTGCTGACTTCCAGCAGCGCGATTTGCGGGGGGGTGGTGCGGTTGGTGGTGTCAAATTGTTGGAAGAGCAGGTAACGGCCGTCTGGCGACCAGACCGGCGGCCCATGATGGATGGTAAGCGAGTTGGTCAACGGCCGTGCCTCCGTCCCATCCGCCCGCATCAACCACAACTGCCGCCCGGCGGTGGTGCGGACGGGTTTGCGGCCAAAAGCGATCCAGTTCCCATCTGGCGACCAGGCCGGGTTGGCGTCATCCACATTACCCGTCTCGCTGAGTAAAGGATGCCATTCGTTATTGGTATTGCCCCGATAGAGGTGGATGGCCTGGGCAAAATCGTGGCTGTGTTCGGCATGGCCGGTCTGGTTGTCGTCGCCATGGTAAACGAGCAGGTCAAAATCGCTGAACAAAAATTGGGAGATGGTGGGATGCCACACGGCCGTGTTGCCCAACAAATTTGTCACCTTCTGCTGCGTACCCACGCCGAATGCATAAAGTACCGTCTCCGTATTAAGCGGGTCGGCATAACTCAGCCATTCACCATCGGCGGAAATGGCGGCGTTTTGGCTGACGGCCGTCGCCTCTTGCAGCACCGTCACCGTCTCCCCCGTTTGTGTATCCAGCCACCACAGCCGGGGGGTGTTGCCTTCGCGTCGTTCGTAAATGAGGCGACG
>CAADGU010000539.1 GCA_900696625.1 uncultured Chloroflexota bacterium
AACCCGCTGGTCATTGCCGGGATGCAGTTGGGCGGGCAGATCAGCCTGACGGGTGAGGTGGAAAATTACCCTGGCTTTTGGAGTCCCGACCACACCCCCACCGGCCCGGAACTGGTGGAAGTAATGCACAAACAGGCGGAACATTTTGGGGCCCGGTTTGTGTATGATGAGGTGGTAGAGGTGGATTTTGGGGCACGGCCCGAAGCCGCTTCGGGTTCGCCGTTTCGCATCAAAACCTACAGCGATGAATACCTGGCCGACAGCGTCATCGTCACCGTAGGCGCGTCGCCCACCAAACTGGGTGTACCTGGCGAAGCAGAATACGTGGGGCGCGGCGTCAGCTACTGCGGCACCTGCGACGGCTTCTTCTTTCGCAACAAAGACGTAGTCGTCGTTGGCGGCGGCGACAGCGCCCTGGAAGAAGGTATCTTCCTGACCAAATTCGCCAATAAAGTGGAAGTCATTCACCGCCGCGACCAGTTACGCGCCGGGGCCACCCTGCAAAAACGGGCCTTCGCCAACGAAAAAATCTCCTTCATCTGGGATACGGTGGTTGAAGAGATTGTGGGCAATGGCGTGGTGCAGGGTGTACAGGTGAAAAACGTGAAGACGAATGAAACCCGCCAGGTGGAAACGGACGGCGTTTTCATCTTCATCGGCCACGATCCCAACAACCACTTTTTGGTGGGGCAGTTGGCGCTGGACGCGGAAGGATACGTCATCACCGACGAACATTACCGCACCAGTGTACCCGGCATCTATGCCGCCGGGGAAATTCAAGACCCGCACTTCCGCCAGATTTCCACCTCCGTCGGCCAGGGGGCCGGCGCGGCCATTGAATTGGAGAAGTGGCTGGCGGGGCAAGAATAAGTTGTGAGCAGTAAGCAGTAGGCAGTAAGCAGTGTCCCCAAAACTGCTCACCGCTCACCGCTCACTGCTCACTACTCATTGAACTGTGAGCAAGTGGCGTTTCATCAAATCCTACTGCCTCTACACCTGGGGGGGGCTGCACCGGTATTTTGGTAATCAGAATACGATGTCGTCGGAGCATGAGCGGGCGGTGCATTATTTTACGCGGGCGTATGCAGTGGACCCCACGTTCCGCATGGCGCGGTTGAGCCGGGCCATCTTGTTGGGGCGGGAATTGGGGCGGACGGGGGAGGCGCTGGCCGATTTGGATGCACTATTGGCCGAAGACCCGGACTTTGCCCCGGCGCGGTTGAACCGGGGGTTGTTGTTGCAGGGAGACGGCCGTTACCGCGAAGCTCTATCCGATCTGGAACAATACCTGGCCCAACCCGACTGGCGCGAACACCGCCAGGAAGCTCAACGCATTGTGGCCCTGCTGCGCGAAATCCTGGCAGAGATGGACGATGAGATGAGGGGGTGAGGGGGTGAGCAGGTGAGGGGGTGACAAGGTGCATTATTCCCTTTCCTAATTCATAATTCCTGTTGTTTCCCGCCAGATGCGCTCCAAATCGGCGCGGCTGCGGATGGGGGTGATGGTGTCCATGAAGGCACGCAGGGAGGGGCTGTGGGCGCGGATGTCTTGTAACATGGGGCCGGTGGGGTCGCTGCCGGTGGCTCCAGGCCGGTCGGCATACGCCCCGTAAAAGGCAAAATACGCCTGGTTGAGTTTGCGAATCTGGTAGCCATTGGCCACAAACAGTTGCCGCCGTTCTTCCATATAATTTTCCGCTTCTTCAATTTTTCCCTCGGCCAACAGATCGTCCACGCGAATGCGGGTAGCGGCCATTTCGGCGTTGAAGTCGAATGGCGGTGGCTCGGTGGGGGGTGGCGGCGTTGTGGCCGGATCGGTCGGTTCTGGGGGTGGGGGCGGCACCAATTCCGGGTAGAACCGTCTAATCACTTCCGCGCCAATTTCGCGATCAATCAAGGAAGCAATGGTTTCATTGATGACCCGCACTTCGGGGTCGTTGTAGTAAATGCCCACCGGGTAGAAGCTCATCCAGTGGTGGCCCCATTCGTGGGCGGTCACTTCGGCCAGCCAGTTGAGATTGCTGGTCTCCTGCACCATAGCCGGGTAGGTGCCCATGCCGCCAATGGGCACGATGAGGGCGGAGAGATCAAGGTTGTTGGTCACGGCCGTTTCCATTCCCTCTTTGTCCGGCGTCGTCAGCCCTGGCGCCAGGGTGCGCTGGTAAATGCGTTCAATCCGGTCACGCGGGGAGACGATTAAGACGGTGGGCAGGGGGGTCATGTGCATCAGCACCGGCGGCCACGCCTGCCGCAGCATGTCAAAGCCTTCGTCGGCCAGCACGGCGGCTACCTGGTCTTGCACAATCGCTTCGGCCAGGGGTTGCACGGCCGTGATCTGTTGGCGCACGGCCGTTAACTCGGCCAGCAAATTGGCGGAGGCGGCAGCCGGGTCGGCCACGTTCGGGGCCACATACAGGGCGTTAATTTGCCCGTCTAGCTCCTGGGCGCGGCGCAGCAGCGCCAGGTAATCCAGCACCAGTTGTTTGCGTTCGGCTTCAGTCAGGAAGAGGTGTCCCCCGGTCAGCGCGGCTTTGGCTTTTGCGGCAAAAGCGTTGGCCTCCCACACCAGAAAATCAAACTGCTGCTGGGCGACAATGGCGTTTAGCTTTTCCTCCTCCGTGCCAAACGGCGGCCAATCACGCGCAAAAATCAGCAAACCAATGGCCACGGCCAACAGGGCGTTAAGGGTAAATGTCAGGCGGCGGATGAGCATGGGGGAATGTTATCGGCGGGGGTAGGAGGTCGCAAGCACAGGTGGCCGGTTATCACCACTTTATTACCTGCCTCTGGGGGTGATGAATTGCCTGCGGTATGGGATTTATACTGCCAAAGGCCATAAAGTGTCATTTTGCCCGGCGAATGGAATTCGCGGCAACAATTGCAAAGACCGCCTGCGCGGTCTGGGAACCAGTCGGCGAAGGCCGACTTTGCCCTTGTAGGCGCGG
>CAADGU010000540.1 GCA_900696625.1 uncultured Chloroflexota bacterium
AGGGACAACATCTAAATAAAACCCCTATACCGATAGAACATCCGCAGGTTGTGCGGATTATACATCCAAATCATCCGCTGGTGGGACAAACGGCCGTCATCAAACGCATCCTCCCAGCGACCCACCGCCAGCCGGCCCGTTACCTCATCCACCACCCACAGACAGGAACCGTGAACATCCCCCAGGCCTGGGCCATATCGGCGCCGGACACGGCTCGACGTGAACTCGCCGACACGGCACGACGTGAACTCGCCGACATGGCCGAAAGCCTACCCGCCGCCCCCACCGCTACCGCGCCCATCCCTCTCGTCACCCTCCATACCCTGCTGGCATTGGCTAAACTGGTGCAAACCATGCAAGCCCAAGCACCGGAGGAAACCCATGACCCTACCCCAACTGCCCCTGGCCCCCCTCACCTGGGAGAGCCTGCCCCCGACCCAGCAGCAGGAACTCAGCCAACTGCTGGCCGCCCTGCTGACCCAATATCTGACGGCGCACAAAGCGGCGCACAAACACCAGGCCACCAGCCAACCACCACAGGAGGAAACAACACATGAACGAACACCCCAAAATCCATGACCACCACCGCCAGCGCCTGGCCACCGTCTACATCCGCCAATCCACCCTGCGCCAGGTGGCCGAACACCTCGAATCCCAAGACCTGCAATACCAGCTCGTCGCCCGCGCCCAGGCCTGGGGCTGGCCCGCAGAACGCATCGCCGTCATTGACGAAGACCTGGGCAAATCGGCCGTCAGCAGCCAGGAGCGGTACGGCTTCCAACGCCTTTTCACCGACGTGGGCACCGGCAAAGTGGGCCTGCTGCTGGTCACCGACGTTTCCCGCCTGGCGCGCAACTGTGCCGACTGGTACCAACTGCTCGACCTGGCCGCCCGCAACCACGTCCTGGTCAGCGACAGCGGCGGCGTCTACGACCCCCGCGCCTACGACGACCGCCTGCTGCTGGGCGTCAAGGGCGCCTTCTCCGAAGCGCAGTGGCACCTCATGCGGGCGCAAATGCAGGCGGCGCGGCTGAACAAGGCCAAACGGGGCGAACTGGCGCTGCGCCTGCCCATCGGCTACCAGCGGCTGCCCAACGGCCAGGTCATCCTCACCGCCGACGAGCAGGTACAGACCAGCATCCGCCAGGTGTTCCACCTCTTTCGGCGCTTGGGCAGCGCCCATGCCGTGCTGGGCCATCTGCAGCAGACGGGGCTGCGCCTGCCCGCCAGAGCCGCAATCTGGTCGGGCAGACCATCATCCTCTGGGACAGAGCCAGTTACAGCCAGGTTTACCAGATACTCAAACTGCCCGCCTATGCCGGCGTCTATGCCTATGGCCAGCGGCGGCGGGAAGGGCTGCCCGGCGCGCCGGACACACGCTATGGCGGGCGGCTGCCCCCGGCCGAATGGCAAGTCTTGCTCAGGGATGCCTTTCCCGGCTATATTACCTGGCAGGAATATATGGAAAACCAGGAGAAACTGGCGCAAAACTGGCAGGCCACCCCCTTTGCCGACCCGGCCAACCCCCAGGTCAATGGCGGTTCGCGGGCACAACCCTTCTCCGCCAAAGGCGCGGCCGCCAAAGGGGCGGCCGGCAAGGGGCGGGCGCTGCTGACCGGCATCGTCATCTGTGCCCGCTGCGGCCGGCCGATGCGGGTGCGCTACCGGGACAAACCGGCCTATGTGTGCGAGGCGACCAAGAGCCAGTTCAATGAACCACGCTGCCAGTTTTTCCCCTACGCCCATGTGGACCAGGTGGTGGTGGCCGCCTTTTTGGAAGCAGCGCAGCCGGCGGCGGTGGTCGCGGCCGTAGCCGCTGTCGCCGAGATGGAGACGCAGCAGCAGGCCTTAACACAGCAATGGGCACAGCAGCTAGAGCGGGCGGCCTATGACGTGGCGCTGGCCCAGGCGCGGTATGAGCAGGTAGACCCGCAACTGCGCCTGGTGGCGGCGGCACTGGAGCAGGCCTGGGAGGCGGCGTTGCAGGCGCAGGCGCATCTGGAACAGGAGTGGGCGCAGGTGCAGGCAGCCCATCGGTACACGCTCTCCCCGGCGGAGGTGGCGTTGGTGCAGCAGATGGCCGCCGATTTGCCCGCCTTGTGGGCGGCCGAAAGTACCACGTTAGCCGACCGCAAGCGGCTGCTGCGCACGCTCATTGCCGATGTGTCCCTGGACAGCACCCAGGAAACGGGCGTCACCCATATCGCCGTGCGCTGGCAGACGGGGGCGGTAACACGCCTGACGGCCACCCGTCCCCGGCACGGGCACCCCTCCAACCCGCAGTTGTTGGCGCGCGTCCGCGAGTTGGCGGCAGCGGGCTATGCGGATACGGCCATTGCCGCCACGCTCAACCGCGAAGGGATGGTCAGCAGTTGGCACGTGAAGGATGACCCGGCGTATGTACCCGGCCAGCCGGTGACCTATTGGGACAAGGCGCGGGTACAGCATTTGCGCTACAAGCATGACATTGCCGCCAACCCCACGGCTGGCGGTTTTGTGCCAGCGCAAGAGGCGGCAGAGCGGTTGGGCGTTTCCATCTCGGTGCTGCTGGACTGGTTCCGGCGTGGGCTGCTGCCGGGACGCCAGGCACAGCCCGGCGCGCCGGTTTACATCCCCCTGGATGAGGCGTTGCTGTATCGCCTCAGTGGACGCGCCCCCCGTGGCCTGCCCGTCCACAGTGTGCCGGAGATGGTGCCGCTGCCCCAGGTGGCCGCCCACTTTCATCTGGCGCCGGGTGAACTGCAAGAGGGGATGAGGCACGGCCGTTTCCTCACCTGGCGGCTGGAACATGGCAGTCACTATCGTTGGTATGTGCAAGAAAATAGAGTGGAATCCGCCCAACCCGCTGATTCCCTACCGAAATGAGGTGTATTATGTGTGCGTCATCGGGTTGGCGTGAACATAGTTATACCCATTCTGCGAGGCAGACAATGTGGCCCAACCAGGAAATGGATCTCTCGATTGGAACTGGTTAATGTAAGGGTTGTAATAACGGGCACGCAGGTAAACGAGGCCGGTAGCAGCATCATATTCTTCCCCGGTGAAGCCGTAGACCGTTCCGGTTGCCCCGGTCTGGACTAACAGTCTGCCATAGGGTTCGTAGGTGGTAGTGGTTTCCACTGCCCCACCCACCATTTCCACCCGGGTACTGCCCAGGCCGTCGGCCAGCAGGGTGCGGGTTTGCGTGCCATCGTCCTGGTGAATCAGGTCCAGGCCAAAGAGGTTGTGGGTGGTGGTTGTGCCATCATTGCTCACCAACACCTGGGAGAGGCCGATGATGTCGTTGGTGTAGGTGGTAGTGGTTGTGGTGCTGCCGGTCGCATCAAGCTGTTGTAAGCGGTTCCCATCACCATCGTAGACATATTGGGCCAGAATATCTACCCCTGTGCCCAAAACCATCGTCCGATGTTCGATGAGCAGATTGCGCTGGTTGTACTCGTACAACAACCAGGTGATCACGTCCGGCAGGTGGATGCCGGTCAGGTTGCCGTTGTCGTCGTACACATATTCGGTGGTACCGCTGGCGTCGGTAGAGGTTTGTAACTGGTTGGCAACGTTAAACGTCCGGGTGACGCTGGTGGTGTCTGTGCCTACCGTCTCCGTATAGGCGGTCATGTTGCCCACGGCGTCGTAAACGTAGGTGTAGCCGGCGGACAGGTCGCCGCTGTAATCGGCCCTTGTCAGGCGGTAGAGCGGGTCGTAGTCGTATTGGATGTAGGTCACCTGGTAGCTGCGGTCGAGTACGGCCGTGTATAAATCCCACGGCCCGGTAGCATCATCCTGCCAGGCAAGCTGGTATCGCTGATTGCTGCCAGCCGCAATGGCTGGATTTTGCTGGTTGCCTGGCGCTTCCTGAATGACAAAGGGTTCGCCAGAGGGCAGGCCGTTGCTATCCAGCGGCCTGGCGTAGAGGTCATACCCGCTGCCACTGTTTTGCCGCTGCCAGATGACCAGGTCGGCCGTCAGACGGGGGTTGGTTTCCATTTGGGTGGTATTGGCAACGGCCGTTGCCCCACCCGCCACCGTGCCATTGGGCAGAACACCGCGACTGTACACATTCCCCCCTTGCTGCCAGACGACGATGTAGCGGTCAGAATCAGACTGGTACACCACATCGGGTAGGGAGTTTTCGGCAACGGCCGTGCTGATGAGGATGGTATCAGTGGTGATGACAACTCCACTGCCGGTCAGGCGACGGCCGACCACGTCATCCGTTCCCGCCTCTTTATTGATGGATTCCCAGACGACCAGGTATTGGTCATTGGTCTGGTTATAAGCGGCACGAGCAGATATTTCGACGCTGCCAGCCAGGGTAGCAATCTGGATATAGCTGCCCACCGTACCCGACGGCGAGACATGGCGCGCCCAGATGTCCTTGTAACCAGAGCTGAATTGGGGTTCTGCCTCCCACACCACCAGGAATTGGTTGGCGGCGCTGTTGTAGGCAACGGCCGTAGGCGATTCTTTATACACGCTGTCTAACGGGCTGATGTAGTTGGCAATGATAAAGGCGTTGGTGGCAAAGCTACCATCGCGGTTGATGGTACGGCCGTATACATCATAAGTGGTGTTGTTGTTATCGGTGTAGTGTTGCCAGACCACCAGATATTCATTTGCGCCATAGGCAACCTGCGGCCGTGTCTGGTGTTTCGTAGCCGTGGTGTCAATGGCGATATTCGTCCCCAACAGCGAACCATCGCCATCTATGCGCTGCCCGTAGATATCCCAATTTGTACTGCTGCGGTAATCCTGCCACACCACCAGGTATTCGTCATCGTCCGGGTTGTAGGCAATCTGCGGCTTCTCCTGCGCGCCGGGCGCGGGATGAACCTTGCTCACACCGCCCCAACCGCCAGCCGCCAGCTTCATGCCCATGAAAATGTCCCAGATACCGTGGCGATTGTCATGCCAGGCTACCAGAGTATCGCCGGCAGCGTTGGCGGCCAGCACCGGCCGCTGCTGGTTGGCGTCGGCCGTTTCCACCGCAAAGCTGTCACCTACCAGCAAACCGTTACTGTCTAGCAGACGGCCGTAGAGGTCATACCCGGCGCCGCCACCGTTATTTTTCTGCCAAACAATAAGCCCGATGCCAGTTGTCGCATTGAAGGTTAAACGGGGCATACTTTCATCTACTGCTGTATTTGCAACCATGAAGTTGCTACCCTCTATTGTACCTTCCGAAGCAATGTATTGGCCATAAATGCCATAATTATTGTTACCATTAACGCGGTTGTCGCGCCAGACGATCAAGTACCGATTAGTATTAGCCAGGTAAATAACATCTGCCTGACGCTCATTGCCATAACCATCACCCACATCTATGACCGACCCAATCAGATTACCGCTATAAAACTAGCGATTGGTTGTGTAACTGGTCTAAATGGGCACGAGTCGTTTTTTTGGCTCCTCCTGCCCCACCTGCACATCAATCACCTGCAATCCTGATAATAATCACCTTTAGAAAGCTGCGAACAGGCACTATTTTATGAAAAAAAAATGGCGTCCATAAAATTTGCATAGAGTTTCAAAATTTGTCTCTCCATTACTCCATCACCCGAGGGCGAGGCAAATGGGACACAGATTTTAGTGAATGGCCAAAGCATTACCCATCAGCCTCGCCCCTACCAGTTCCCCGCATCACCCCACCACCTCATCCCCTTACTTGTCACCCTGTCAGCTTGTCAGGTATACTTCCGCGCGCAACTGAACAAACAAAGATAGTGAGTGGGAGTAGTAGGCAGCGCCTCCTTTAGAGAGCCGGTATCGTGGCTGAAAGTACCGGCAGGACACCAGCGCCGCCCAAGTCGCCCATGAATTGCTCTGGTGAACGTTCGTAGTAGGCGATTTATCGCCATCTTACGGCGATAAATCGCCTACTACAAACAAATAGTCTGAGCCGGGTAGCCCGTTATCGCTTATTGAGTGTTGGTAATCGGTAAACGGTTATCGGTAATTGGTTTTTGCACTGATTACCGACCACCGATAACCGATTACCGAAAGCAAGGTGGTACCGCGTGAGATGGCTCTCGTCCTTGAAAGGATGAGAGCTTTTTTATTGCGTATTCCATAACGGCTTACGGAATACGAATTACGGATTACGAGGATTATTCTATGACCCAAATGCCCAAAGCCTACGATTTTCACCAGACCGAAGAGCGCCTTTACCAATGGTGGGAGGGGAATGGCTGGTTCAAACCGGAGTGTCGCCCGGCCGATGCCAAACCGTTTACCATCTCCATCCCCCCGCCCAACGTCACCGGCGAACTGCACATGGGGCACGCCATGTTTGTGGCCCTGGAAGACCTGATGATTCGCCGCGCCCGGATGCAGGGGCGGGCGGCGTTGTGGGTGCCGGGCGCCGATCACGCCGGTATTGCCACCCAGTTGCAGGTGGAAAAACTACTGCGCCACGAAGGCACCTCCCGCGAAGCCGTGGGACGCGAAGAGTTCCTGCGCCGTACCTGGGAATGGAAGGCGCGATATGGCGGGCACATCGTCAAACAACTGCGCCGCCTGGGGGCATCTTGTGACTGGGAGCGGGAACGTTTTACGCTGGACGAGGGGTTGAGCGAGGCGGTCAAGGAGGCGTTTATCCGCCTGTATCGCATGGGTCTCATCTACCGGGCCGAGTATCTGGTGAACTGGTCACCGGGGTTGCAAACGGCCGTGTCCGATCTCGAAGTAGAATACGCCGAAGAACAGGGCTACCTGTACCATTTCAAATACCCGATCAAGGGCGGTGGTTTCATCCCCGTGGCCACTACGCGCCCGGAGACGATATTGGGAGACACGGCCGTCGCCGTCCACCCCGCCGACGAACGCTACCAGCAGCACATTGGCGGCACAGCTCTCGTGCCCATGCTCAACCGCCCCATCCCCATCATCGCCGACGAATATGTAGACATGAGCTTCGGCACGGGCGCGCTCAAAATCACTCCCGGCCACGACCCCAACGACTTTGAAATTGGGCAGCGGCATCACCTGACCGTGCTGAATGTGATGAACAAAGACGCCACCATGAACGCCAACGCCGGGCCATACGCCGGGCTGGATCGCTTTGTGTGCCGCCAGAAATTGTGGGCGGACATGGAAGCAGCCGGTCTGACGATCAAGAGCGAACCGTATACGCTGAACGTACCCCGCAGCCAGCGCGGCGGCGAGGTGATCGAGCCGCTGATAAGCTGGCAGTGGTTCGTGAACGTGGAACCGATGGCGAAGATGGGGCTGGATGCGGTGCATCACGGCCGTATCCGCATTGTGCCCGAACGTTTCGTGAAAGTATGGGACAACTGGCTGGAAAACATCAAACCCTGGTGCATCAGCCGCCAGTTGTGGTGGGGCCATCGCATCCCGGCCTGGTATGTGAACGGCGACCCGGACAAAGTCATCGTCGCCCACGATGAAACCGCCGCCGCCGCCCAGGCGCGGGAAAAATACGGCCAATACACCTCGCTGGCACAAGACCCGGACGTGCTGGACACCTGGTTTAGCAGCGGCCTCTGGCCCTTTTCCACGCTCGGCTGGCCGGAGCAAACGGCCGACTTGCAGCGCTTCTACCCCACCGACGTGATGGAAACTGGCTACGACATCCTCTTTTTCTGGGTGGCGCGCATGGTCATGCAGGGCCTGTTATTCACTAACGACATCCCCTTCCACACCGTTTATTTGCATGGGCTGGTGCGGGACGAACACGGCCGTAAAATGTCCAAAACGCTCAACAACGTCACCGACCCCCTGGACGTGATGGGCGAATACGGCACCGACGCGCTGCGTTTCACCCTGCTCACCAGCGGTTCTCCCGGCAACGATTTGAACCTGTCGCTGGACAAAGTGGCCTCCAACCGCAACTTCGCCAACAAAATCTGGAACACCGCCCGTTTTATCACCGCCAATCTGGATAAAGCCAGCAAAACCGACGCAGCGGCCGCACCCGAATACACCGCCGCCGACCAATGGATACTCACCCGCCTCAGCGAAGTGACCGCCGACGCCAACCGGCTGATGGACAATTACCTCTATGGCGAAGCGGGGCGGCAGGTGTATGATTTTCTGTGGGCTGACTTTGCCGACTGGTATGTAGAATTGGCAAAAGTGCAGCTGCGCGAAGGCGGCGCCCGCGCCTGGACAACATTGGCCGTCGCCCGGCAGGTGTTGGATGACTGCCTGCGCTTGCTGCACCCCTACATCCCCTACGTCACCGAGGAGACATGGCAGCAGCTAAAAGCGGCGTTCACGGCCGCCAACCTGGGCATTGAACCCGCCGAGGGTTGGGCCGAGGCGCTGATCATCGCCGATTGGCCACAAGCGCAGCAACGGTACCCCGAAGCAGCCGCCAGCTTTGAGCAACTGCGCGAACTGGTGCGCGGCATCCGCGCCGCTCGTTCGGACAATGATGTGGAGCCGGGGAAGTGGATCACGGCCGTACTCAGCGCCGGCTCCTACACCCCCTTCCTGCGCAGCCAACAGCCCATCCTCAGTTTCCTGGCGCGGCTGGATGAAACCACCCTGGTCATTACCGAAGACGCACCCGCCCCCGACCAGGCTATCACCATCGCCCAGGGCGAAATCACCGCCTACCTGCCGCTCGCCGGACTGGTGAATCTGGATAAAGAACGGGAACGGCTGCAAAAGGAACTGGCCGAATTAGACACACAAATTGCCCGCATCACCGGCATGTTAAATGGTTCGTTTGCGCAAAAAGCGCCGACGGCCGTGGTGCAAAAAGAGCGTGACAAACTAGCCCAACTCCAGGCCAGCCACACTGAACTCAGCCAACGGCTGGCCTCGTTGAAATAGTGCTACCTGAGTTCGTTGTAGCCCTCATTGTTTTTCTGGCTGTGTTGGTGCAGGCGGCTGCCGGGTTTGGATTGGCGCTGGTTTCCATGCCGCTGCTCACGGCCGTGCTCGGCCTGCCCACCGCTGCGCCCCTCATGGCTATCGTGGGGCTGGGCGTGGAATTTGTGCTGCTCCTCCATTTTCGGGCGGCGGTTAATCTGGTGGCGGTACGCGGTTTGGTCCTGGCAGCCTTCATCGGCACACCGGTGGGGTTGTATCTCCTGCGCGCGGTTGACCCGGCAGTGGGCGCGCGTGTGTTGGGATTGGTTGTGGCCGGGTATGCCGCCTACGCTCTGCTTTCCCCCTATTTACCGAAGTTAACACACCCATCTTGGGCCTGGTTGTTTGGATTTACCGCCGGTGTGATTGGCGGCCTCTACAACACCAGTGGCCCACCGGTGATCATCTATGGCAGTTGCCGCCGCTGGCCCCCGGCCGAATTCAAGGGCAATTTGCAAGGCTTTTTCTTACCCACCGGTATCCTGGTGTTGGCCGGGCATGTGTGGGCCGGAAATATCACACCAACGGTATGGCACAACGTCTGGCTGTCCATACCGGCAGCCTGTGTGGGTTTACTCGCGGGCGTGGTGCTGGGCAGCCGTATCGCCCCCACCACTTTCCGCCAAGTTGTGCTGCTCATTTTGCTGATTATCGGCCTGCGCCTCACCTTTGGATAAATGCTGCGAAACCAGCCGTGATGCGTGATGCGTGAGGTCACGCGTCAGGCATCACAGGTCACGGCCGTTGACACCCCCCCTGCCAATGTTACAATTTGCCACAGAGGATAACGAGAATGACACTAAAAGAGCAGTTAACCGATGAACTGAAAATTGCCATGCGCGCCGGAAATGTGGAACGGCGCGATACCATTCGCCTGCTGCAAGCGGCCGTCAAACAGGAAGAGATTGACCGGCAGGTGACGTTAGACGACGCTGGCGTACAGGCCGTGCTGCAAAAACAAGCCAAACAGCGCCGCGAAAGTATCGCCGACTATGAAAAGG
>CAADGU010000541.1 GCA_900696625.1 uncultured Chloroflexota bacterium
CCGGTGAAATATCGGCAGCGCGGGCACGGCCGTGAGCAAATCTACCTGTCGTGGGTTAGCGTCGAGCCGAAATTCCGTGCCATCAACGGTAAATCAACGATAAACCCCTAAAGTCGCACAAGGTGAGATGAACGAGATATTGAAAAATGGGTGAAATGTGTTGCCGCATCTTGGTGTACAATCATGTTGTTGCCCGCAACGATCTTGCCTGAAACCCTGAATGAAGGAACGAGCCATGACAACAGAGAGTGCCTCTTACCTGGCGGAATTGCACCAGCTTCTCAACCAGAGCTTTAATCTGGAGGAGATTAACACGCTGTGCCTGCAACTGAATGTAGATCACGAAAGTATCGCCGGGTGGGAAAAACCGGCGCGGATTCGGGAACTTCTATTGGCGTTGGGGCGCAACGGCCGTCTCCCCGCACTCGTCTCTCTGGCGCAAGCCGAACGGCCGCACCTCACCTGGCCCCCTGTCCCCACCGATTTTCAACTGCCCGCCGCGCTGGCTTCTGGCAGCGCCAGCGCACCTGCCACCCAATACCATGTGTATGGTGATATGGTGCAGGGGGATAAAGTGGGTGGTGACAAGGTGGAGGGGGACAAAATCACGGTGGGCAACATCAGCAATGCGCAGGGCATTGCCATTGGCCGGGGGGCCAAAGCGGAAGTGACCATCCAGCAGGGAGTGAGTGGCGCGGAGTTGAACCAGCTTTTTGCGCCGTTGCTGGCAGCGGTGGCGCGGGCGGACGTCACGGCCGTGCCCAAAGTGCAGGCGCTCAAAGCGGAAGTAGAAAAGGGCGAAGAGGCGGACGACGAGAAGATGGCCGATTTGATTGGCGAGATTGTGGATGTGGCGCCCGCTGCGGTGGAAGGAGTCGTCAATTTGTTCACCAACTCGGTGGTGGCGAAAGTGGCGGGGGGCGCGACGAACTATGTATTGAAACGTCTGCGAAAATAAGCGACTGGAGTGGAGGCTTTAGCCGTAACGTTACGGCTAAAGCCTCCACTCCGAATGTACAAGGAAGTGTGTCATGGAATCCGGTGTATCTTATGAGGGAGGGGACCAGATTCAGGTAGGGCACATTCAAGGCAGCAAGGCGATTGCCATTGGCCGGGGGGCGACGGCCATTTACCAGGGACTTTCCATTGAGGAAGTGACCGAGCTGGTCGTTCAACTCAAGCACAAAGACCAGCCCAAAGTGTGGGACGGCCGTTACCCCTACCTGGGCCTCACTTCCTTTCAGGAAAGCGACGCCGAATTCTTCTTTGGCCGGGAAAGCCTGGTGGATGATTTGTTGGCGCGGGTGCAAAAGGCGAACTTCATTGTCATTGCCGGGCCATCAGGCAGTGGCAAATCGTCGGTGGCGCGGGCGGGGTTGTTTCATGCGTTGCGGGACTGCCGTATCGAACGCAGCGATACCTGGCTGTTAGCCACGATGCTGCCCAAAGGCAATCCGATTGAGCAACTGGGCGAAGCCGTCGCCCGTTTAGCCAAATCACCGGCGGCGGGCGACTACCTCAAACAGGAAGGGGCGACCAACCCCCAGGCGCTGGCCCGCCAGCTTGAGACCCTGCTCAGCGACGACCCGCGCCAGCGCTGCGTCTTGCTGGTAGACCAGTTTGAAGAGACCTTCACCCAGACCAAAGATGAAGAGGTGCGCATCGCCTTCATCAATTTGCTGACAACGGCTGCCCAGACAGAGAGCAAACGCCTCATCATCGTCCTCTCCCTGCGGGCCGATTTTGTCTCCCACTGCGCCCGTTACCCCGAACTGCGTACCCTGATGAGCCAGCAGTTCCAACTGGTGGGAGCCATGGAACCGGCAGATTTAGCCAAAGCGATCACCCTGCCTGCCCTGGAAGTGGGCGCGGCCATAGACCCGGCTCTCGTCTCCCGCATTATGGCCGATATGAAAGGCGAGCCGGGCGCGCTGCCCCTGATGAGTTTTGCCTTGCGTGACCTCTTTGAAGCGGAAAAAAGCCAGAAGGGGCAGCCAATGGACATGACCCTGCCGGAGTACCTCCAGCGTGGTGGCATTGAAAGCGCTCTGGAACGGCACGCCAACCAGGTGTTTGACCATTTCACGGCCGAACAAATAACGTTGGCCCAAAACATCTTCTCCAAGCTGATTGAAGTAGGGCAGGGGCGCGTAGACACCCGCCGCACGGCCACCTTCAGCGAACTGGTACCCAAAGGGGTGAATGAGGCGGTGGTCGCCGAGATTGTCAACCAGTTGGCCCAAGAAGGCGTTCGGCTCATCACCACCAGCGGTGGGGAGAGTGAGGAGGCAACCATAAGCGAAGCCTCGGCCGCCACCACCGTCACCATCGCCCACGAAAAATTAATAGACGCCTGGCCCTGGCTGCGCCAGTTGGTGGATGAGAATCGGGAGGTCATTGTCCTGCAAAACCAGATTGCCAACGATGCTCAGGATTGGGGTGTAGATCAAGACCCCGGGTATTTGTATCGGGGTGGCCGTCTGGCCCAGGTAGAAGAAAAGCTATCGGAGTTGGGGCCGAATCTGAATGAGCTTTCTCAACAGTTTATTCAAGCCAGTCTGGCTACCAGAGAAGCAGAACGGCAGGCCAGGGCAGAACGAATTCAGAAAGAGGAGGCGTTGCGGCAGGAACAGGCCAATGCTGGCCGTTTCCGCCGCCTGACACGTTGGCTCAGTGTGGCTGTTGGCGTGGCGGTGATTGCCACCATGGTGGCCTTGATTTTCTTAAACTCTGCTCAGCGAGAATCTGCGGAAGCAGTAGCAGCGCGGAGTACATCAGATGCCAATGCCGATTTTGCCAATGCTGCGCAAGCAACGGCCGATTTTAATGCGGATATTGCCATTACTCGTGAGGCGGAAGCACGCACGGCCGAAGCCGAAGCCCGTGCTGCCGAAGCCACCTCAAGAGCCAACGCTGATTTTGCCGCCACCAAAGAGGCAGAAGCCCTCGCTGCCCAGGCTGAAACAAATCGGCTCAATCAGGAATTGCGTCTGCTTGAACTCTCGGCAAAAGCAGAGGTTGAAACCCGGAATGTTGAGCCGCGTCGTAGTTCACTTTTGGCAATGGAAGTGTTTGATGCGGCCGACGATCTTGGTTGGAAGTGGCAGTCGCCAGAAGTGGATGGCGTATTGTTGGCTTCATTGGGCAAGGCCAGCGGTTGGGGGCTGGCTGGACATACTGGCCTCGTCTTGGAGCTGCAATTTAGCCCAGACAACAAGTGGCTTCTCTCCTACGGCGAAAACGAAACGCTCCTGTGGTATTTTGATGCAGACCGCATAGTTCCACCAACAATTGCGCGAGAGTTACCAGCGTTTGAGTCAACCGGGCACCAATTCAGTCCCGACGGCCGTTGGTTAGCCCTGGAGGGTGGTGCGCTCTTTAGCCTCAACGAGGATGGCGCAGTTGAGGAGGCTGCCTTCTTAGCTGATCAACTCTTAACTTGCCCCCAATTTAGTCCTGACGGCCGTTGGCTTTACCATGTGTATGAAGATCAATCAAGATTACTGGAACTCTCTATCGCTGGCAATGTGCTTCATTCGCTTGACGCTCCCCCTTGTAACACTCTTTTCAGCACCGACAGTCATTGGTTGTTGACAGGGCAGGAAACAAATCCCCAATTATGGGATATTCAGGCGGACAAACCAGAACAAGTCAGTAATCTTTTCCTCTCTGGGGCTGACTGGCTCGCTTTTAGCCCGGACAGCCATCGGCTCCTGGCGTTTGATAATGAGGAAAACACACTCTCTCTTTGGAACTTGCAGGAAGGCGAATTGTCACAAACCAGCGTTTCTTTCACCAATCTCGAAGGGGCCACTGACAAACAGGCGGGGATAAGTGAGAATGGCCAATGGTTTGGGCTGCTGCAACACGACAATTGCCAACAGGCTGAACACGCTTTCGAGCTACTATTCCTGGGAGACGAGGACGTTGCCCACTCCGCAACAATGATACCCTTACCGGCCGTGCAATCCTTCCCCATTTTTGATCATTCAGGCAGATACGCTATTTTTGAAACGTGCCTTTCTTTTGGCCTGGATGCCGCTGGGAACTATTCCGGGTCATCAGATATTCATTTTTGGGATTTAAGCGTTGCCCCACCTCAAATAGTCACATCCCTGGATGATACCTGGATTGCCTGGAACAACTCCAAATATTTAATTGCTGTAGAAGTGGGAAATAACCGCGTTACGCTGTGGCCAACAAAAAATAATGCGCTGCCGGGCAAGGAACTTTCCCTTGACCGGGAAGTAAGCTCTGCTTTATCAATTTACAATAAAGGCGGTTGGTTAGGTTATGAGCATCCTGAACATGGTTTGAATATGGCTTATCAAAGGGAGAATGATCTTGCCGTGTGGCGGGGAATTTCGGCCGATCCAATCTTTCTGCAAAATCTGCACGAGACAACAACAAAAATAGCTGACGTGGCCATTAGCCCGGACGGCAACTGGTTGGCTACTTCTGGGGAAGACTTGAGTGTTAGATTATGGGACCTGTCTACCGCCCTTTTTCCTGCCTCTACGATTCAGGTTACGGATTTGTCCAACATTCAGACTGTTGAATCAGGGCGTATGCTAAGTCGCGTTATAGATATTAACTCTGGGTTTTTCACAACTGATACTGGTGCCACTGAATTTCCCGTTCATGCAGAAGTATGGGACTTTGAACAGCCTCTCCCTCACAGGACAGGTGAAATAAACGGGTATGAACTTGGCATGGATATTACCGAACGGTGGTTTGTCACAAGCGCTTATGCCGAGTACATTTTTTTCTGGGATCAGTGGGAACTTTTGGTCAGGAGTGGTCAAATCAATGAAATCCCTCACACATTTGAGGTAGAATTTTGGGATGTGACTGCTCAAAAAATCGCACGTCCAGAAGCAACTCTCTCACCAGGTGAGTTTTTTGACGAGGGGTCTTATGTGGAAGTATTCAAACTTAGTGGCGACGGACAATGGTTGGTGGCCGCTAATGCACTGCCCCCATTCCCAGAGCGGGGCAAATTCCCAGAGTCTGATCTGATTTACTCTGTTTATGAGGCCGATCACACTTCAACTATCGGATACGAATTCTCTTCAAAGACCGGGGAAATAACCTGTGGGTATGAACCAATCGCCTGGCCGTCTTTGCCGAGTGGTGGCGGCGGCGGTGGCGGCGGCGGTGGCGGCGACGGTGGTGGCGGTGGTGGTGGTGGTGGCGGCGGTGGTGGACCTTTACCGGCCATCCCTGACGTCGATTTTATTATCGTGTTGTGGGACATGACCACCATCAACCCTGCTTCCAACCCCATTGTTTTGCGTAATGCCCATGATAGCAGTATCTACCAGGTTATTGCTTCAGCCGATAGGCGGTGGCTGATCAGCGCTGGCCTGGACAAGATAGTGCTTTGGGATTTAACGGCCGATCCTCCGCTCCCTAGCCAGCTATTGGATAACCCCCATGACCCTGCCACCGATATGGTGATAACACCAGACAGCCGCCGCTTGATTATTCGGACACAGACGGGAACCACTTATTTGTGGGATTTGACCGATTCGCAGCCCTCAGAAGAACTAATCGTGCTGCCAGACTATTTTTCCGAGGTAAGCCACCTGTTGTTTAGCTCTGATGGCAGATGGATGATTTCTCAGATGGGAGGTTCTGATGGAAACGCAGAGCCGCCATTGTCTCTTTGGGACCTGCTAACGGTTGAACCTCTGTTGATAAGCTCAGAGGTACCAGGTTCACGAGGGGAAATTCAATTTAGCCCGAACAACGCATGGTTTCTGGCTAAGGGCATTGATACATTTCAATTATGGTCTTTAGCTGAACCCTTCCTTGAACCGAGAATTCTAGAATATACCGACCCGAACATACCAGATAATCCTGCATTAGGTATGTTTAGCCTTGACAGTCGTTGGCTGATTATTGCTGATACCCTTTACGGTCTGGTAAACCCTGAATTACCCAGCTACAAGTTCGAAAGTGGAGCCATTTTCAGTCCGAATAGTCATTGGCTTTTTGCCGGGAATGAATTGTGGCAACTGGATGGGAATATACCTATGTTTCATACAGAGCTTGTCATCGGGAATGGAGGAATAGATCGCTTATTCGTTAGCCCCGACAGTCGTTGGTTGGTCACACTATCACACGATGAGGGCTGTATATGGGATCTGGATGCCCCTGATATTAATCAATCAGCATTGCGTATCAACGATTACTTGGCTGATTCGTTTTTACTGACAAATGTTAGCTTCACGCCTGAAGGCAATTGGCTCATCTTCAATGATCGATTCTTATTCCCATTAAACAGGGATTCGATGCGGGCTATGGCCTGCCGATTTGTAGGTCGAAATCTCACCGTATTAGAGTGGGAAACTTTTTTTCCTGGCGAACCATATCGTTCTACTTGCCCCGGTTTACCGCGTGGATATGGCGTGATGGAAATGGGGCACATTGATTAACCCACAGAGTAACGGCAAGTACAATGCGGCAACCATATTTATTGGTCACACACCTGTTTACGGTCGCCCCATCTGGGCAACACGGCTTCACAAATTCAGACGCAGTACAATAGCCGCATAGCGCCCATTGGCTGGTGACATGGGCCAGGAGAAGGTGAAAAATGGCAGAAATTCAATTGCAGGTCAACGGCCGTACCCACACCATCACCGCTCATCCCGAAACACCACTGCTTTATGTCTTGCGCCAGGATTTGGGCCTAAAAAGCCCCAAATATGGCTGCGGTGCGGAGCAGTGTGGCGCGTGTAAAGTCCTGGTAGAGGGGCAGGCTGTGCCTTCTTGCCAGTTGCCGGTACACCGCGTACAGGGTTTGCCCATCATCACGTTGGAAGGGTTAGGCACGGCCGACAAGCTGCACCCCCTTCAGGAAGCGTTTATGGCCGAGCAGGCCATCCAGTGCGGCTATTGCGCCAGCGGCATGATCATTGCCGCCCAGGGATTGCTCAACCGGGTGCGCTACCCTACCGACGACGAGATTCGGGCGGCGCTGGCCGACAATCTCTGTCGTTGTGGCGTCTATGACCGGGTGCGCCGGGCCATCAAGCTGCGTATGGGCCGCCCGGAGCCGGCGCCCATCTACGAAGTGCGCCAGCCAGAAGCGCCAACGGAGACGGGAATGCCGCCCGCCTTGCCCCGCAGCCTGCAACAAACGCCCGACCTGGATCGCTGGCTGCGTATCAATGCGGACGAAACCATCACCGTTTTCACGGGCAAGGTGGAGTATGGGCAGGGTTTGAAAACGGCCGTGGCCCAGATTGTAGCCGAAGAGCTGAATGTGTCGCTGGTGCGCATTCACGTGGTCATGGCCGATACCGCCCAGACGCCTGATGAAGGCATGACCACCGGCAGCATGTCCCTGGAAACGAGCGGCCTGGCTTTGCGCTGGGCGGCGGCCGCCGCCCGCCATCATCTCCTGTCAGTGGCGTATGAGGTGTTGGAAGCGCCACGTGAGCGGCTCGTGGTCAACGATGGCGTGATTACCGACCCGGTTTCCGGGCGCACCGCCACCTATGGAGAGTTGTTTGGCGGGCGACCCTTTGGTCATCAGATAACCGGAAATATACTGCCCAAAGCCCCAGAAACGTACACCGTTATCGGCCAACCAACCGAACGCCTCGACCTGTTGCCCAAATTGACCGGCATCCCCACCTTCATCCATGATTTGGAGTTGCCGGGCATGGTACACGGCCGTGTCCTGCGCCCGCCTCATGCTCATGCCCGATTACGGATAGTGGATGCAGCCACCGTAGCCGAAATGCCGGGTGTGTTACAGGTGGTACGGGACGGCCGTTTTCTGGCCGTGATCGCCGAACGGGAAGAGCAGGCCATCAACGCCCTGGCTGCTCTGGCAGATAGTGCGGTCTGGGAAGGCAGCGCCCAATTGCCGCCTGCCGACCAGCTCTACCGTGACCTCTTTGCCCAGCCAGACCAGCCGCTGCTTATTGTGGCGGGCACGGCCGTAGACGACCCCATGCTCCCGGCAACCATTCCGCCAGAGGCGACGCAAACCCTTCACGCCACCTACCATCGCCCCTACCAGATGCACGCCTCCCTCGGCCCGTCGGCGGCCGTAGCCCATTTTCAGGGTGGTAAGTTGACCATCTGGACGCAGGCGCAGGGCGTCTTTCCACCACGCGCCGCCATTGCCCACGTCCTGGGCATGAAAGAAGCCGACATCCATGTCATTTACCAGGAGGGGGCGGGTGTTTATGGGCACAATGGTGCGGACGACGCGGCTTTGGATGCGGCTTTGCTGGCGTTGGCGCTGCCCGGCCACCCCATCTCCCTGAAATGGATGCGCGCCGATGAACATGGATGGGAGCCATATGCCCCGGCGATGAAGATGGCATTGCAGGCCAGCCTGGACAGTACGGGCACGATTATAGATTGGCAGCAAGATGTCTGGAGTCCCTCTCACCTGGGGCGGTCACGCTCTGGCCCTGGCATTTCCGGTTTATTGGCGGCGGCCTATCTGGCTCACCCGCTGTGGCCGCCGCCATCCGCGCCGTCGCGGGGTACACACAGCGGCAGCTACCGCAATGCCGACCCGCTCTATGCTTTTGCCCGGCAGCAGGTTGTGGCCCATCATTTGCCAACCAGCCCACTGCGCGTTTCGGCCATGCGTGGTCTGGGAGCGGTAGCTAACGTCTTTGCCATCGAGTCGTTTATGGATGAGTTGGCCTACGCTGCCGGGCAAGACCCGGTGGCCTTTCGCCTGCGCCACCTGGCCGATGACCGGGCCAGAGCCGTCATCGAGGCCGCCGCTGCCAAAGCGGGCTGGCAAACAGGCAGGCAGCAATTGGGCCACGGCCGTGGTCGGGGCATCGGCTTTGGTCAATACAAAAACCGGCAGGCGTACACGGCCGTTGTCGTTGACCTGCACGTGGCTGACGATGGGCAGATTCACCTGGAACGCGCCGTCATCGCCGCCGACGCCGGCCAAATTGTCAATCCCGATGGCTTGAGTAACCAGTTGGAAGGGGGTTTTATCCAGGCGGCCAGCCTCACGTTGGTTGAACAGGTTACTTGGGATGAAAATGGCATCACCAGCCGAGATTGGGAGAGCTACCCCATCTTGCGTTTCCCGCAAGCGCCGGTGATTGATACCGTCTTATTGAACCGCCCCCACTTGCCATTTGTAGGCGCGGGCGAGGCTGCGCTGGGGCCAACGTCCGCCGCCATAGCCAATGCCGTCTTTGCTGCTACCGGGCAGCGCTGGCGCGATTTGCCGTTGGCGCGGCAAAGTGCCTTTTTTCTGGCAGCCACTTGACTCCCACAAATTTTGCCTCCACATACAGGTGATTTCTCAGCCAAGATGGGCATAAAAAAAGAGCCGCCTCGTGAAAGAGATGGCTCTTTGGATCATGCGTGTGTTCGGTTGAATTAGCTGCCGCAGCCACAACCAGAACCGCCACAGCAATCAGATTTTTGTTGCCGGACTAACATCAGGTTTACCTCCATTTGGGATTTTACGTTTACAACATATAGACGATCATCTATCCGTTATTATATAGAAGATTGTCTATATGTCAACCCTCATCTGGCAACCTGGCAATTGTATGGCTATAGAGATGACAGCATAAGGGCATCACCTCATAAGGACACCCCGGACATGCCTCGTGTAATCTGGAAATCCACATTGCCCTGGTGGTTAGCGGCCGGAACCATCGTCTGCGACAGGGTACGCTGTAGCAAATCAAGGAGTTGATCGGCCCACAATTCATCAGGGCCGACCAGCGTCGCGTCCAGATCGGCAGTCTGCTGGGGAACCCCTACCGCTACCTGCAAAAAGGGAATCAGCGGATGTCCGGGCAGCGGCGCACCCGAAGCGGCTCCAGGCCGTGACCCCACCAGCGCCAATATTACCTCTACCCCCGTCGCCCCCACACCCGTCAGCGTCTCCGTCCAGTGGGCAGAGGGGGTTTGCATCACATGGCAGCCGGCCAACACCGGCTGTTGGGCAAAGGCCAGCGTCGGTTGCACATCCGGCGGCAAACCCAACAGCCGCCGGAAGGTGGGTTGGCGCAAAAGAGAGTCATGGGCGGGTAAAACCACCGTGCCGCCGGCAGTGACAATCCACTGCACTAACTGCACCAGGGCGGCAACGGCCGTGTCCGTAACCCGCCCCTCACTCACCAGCCCCAGCCGCACGGCGCCCAGCCCAGCCGCAACCCGTACCGGGGTCTCCATTTCAACCGACCGGCTGGCAAACCAGGCTGCCATCTTGCTCAGGACGGCCGTAATACCCCCATCCAGTTGAATGCTGGCCCAGCCAAAGGCTTCGGGGTCAATCCCGGCTTGCATCATCTGCCGTTGCCAGTAAGCATTGTGCGTCTTTTCACAGCCATGTTCCAGTAACAAACAGTGGCGCACCAGCGGATGGGTGGCATAACCAAGCATGACGTTCACAAATTCCACCTGCGTTGAAGAGCCGCAGCCCTCGGTATGGGGCAGCGCCACTAGGCGCGTGATACCCGTCGCTGGCAGTTGCCGGGCGCACAGGCGGGCAATTTGCCCGGCGCATAGGCTGGTGGGCAAAATCAGCCCCACCTGGTCGCTGGCCGGGCC
>CAADGU010000542.1 GCA_900696625.1 uncultured Chloroflexota bacterium
CCATCCGCTGTTGCTGCCCTACCCCAAGCCGCTGCACATTCACCAAAATCCATGGCAACGCCATACCATACCGGGCCAATGGCTCTAACGGATGGTGAATTCACGTGACAACCGAACCAATTAAAGGTACAAATTTCGGTTGGGTCTGGCGGCGTTAGATGATCCGCCAGATGTTTGATGGGGATAAAGGGAAAGGGGAAATGAGCAAAATAGAAAAGAAAGTAATCAACACAAGCGTAGGGAACGCTGTCCCCCGACGCCAAAATAGCTTCATGCAGGGTTTATCCATTGCCATTTTGGCTTGGCTGGGGTGGAGCATTAAGGGCACGGTACCAAACTTGCCCAAATTTGTCGTGATTGGTGCGCCGCATACCTCTAATTGGGATTGGCTGTTAGTGATGGCAGTGGCCTATGCGCTGGGTGTCCGCATCTCCTGGATGATGAAACATTCCTTATTCAAAGGGCCGCTGGCCTGGTTCTGGCGCAGTCTGGGGGGCATTCCGGTAGATCGCCGTGCCGCCAATGGCATCGTAGGAGATAGTGTGAGCCAGTTCCAACAGGCCAGACAGTTTATTCTGTGCATCACGCCCGAAGGCACACGCAGCAAGGTGAAGGAGTGGAAGACGGGTTTCTATCACATTGCGTTGGGGGCTGGGGTGCCCATTGTGCCTGCTATTTTTGATTATGGGCGCAAACAGGTGCGCTTCGCGGCCGCGTTCACACCCACTGGCAACCTTAATACCGATCTGCCAACACTGCAAGCCCTCTATGGCGACGCCACACCAAAGAATAAACAGTGAAAACAGGTGGTGCGTGGTGCGTGTCGTTTTTACGCACCACGTCCCACGTCCCCCAACTATTCACGCCATCTTAACATCTTCATCCCCAAATAATTCCAGCGGCTACGTTTAATAGGTCAAAAGCGGTCAACCAACGCTTTGTCCAGAAACCTTGCGGAGCCACCACACCTCCATCGTCTTACGACTCCAAGCAGTGTCAGACACTGTACGAACCTTATTTTTAGCAGCACCCTCAGCGGGTTTCTTGAGGCTGGTTTTGGCGCGGCCGCAGCATCGTTCATTTTGTTCGTTGGCAATAAGCCATTCATTCAAGGAGCGTAAACAAATGTCAGTCCCCAAAGAAAACCCTGATCGTGGCAATAAATTCCAGATTCGAGGCCAGGTCGCTGTTGAGAAATGTGATAATCCCCCCGGTGATCTCCAGCTTCAAGCCTACGCCTTCACCAGCCAGGGCCAATTCCTGGCCGCCGGGCCTGTCAATGAAAAAGGAGAATTCCGCATTCCTGTTGATCTAAAGAAACCCAGCCCCATCGAACTGTATGTGGGGCCAGAAGCAGACCCCAAAACGTTGCGCCAGACCTCAGCCTATACCGAGATGTACCGTGCTGAAGATTGGGTGCAGGAAGAAGGGCGGTATATGCTGCGGCCGCGAATCTATCTCCCCTATCACATCTGGTGGCCCTGGCGTCCTATCCGCGTCTGCGTCTCTGGCCATGTCCGCAAACTCACAGGCACAGGGGCCTGCCCGGTGCCTTTTGTCAAAGTAGAAATCTTCGATGTAGATCGGGAATTTTGCTGGTGGCCTTACATCCGCCGTTGGTATGATCAACTAATTGACAAACGGGTTTTCCGCATTCCCGATATTGTCCTGGAACGCCCCCCCTTCCCCGATCCCATTGGCCCAGTCATTGATCCTGGCCTCATTCAAGGCTTCAACCCCCAACCGGATCCGCCTGCCCCCCTTGATCTGCAACGGCTAGATGCTGTCGCCTTAAACCCGCAGCCGCTGCCACCCAAAGCGTTGACAATGGCCCAAACCGCCACGCTATCCCAAACGATGGCGGTGGGTGAAATGCGACAGGTAGAAGCCAGTGTTGCCCAAAATCTGCAAAACCTGACCCTGACCTCGAAGATCGCCCCCTGGCTGTTCTTCCCCCGTTGTTTTTACAGCCGGGAACTGGTGTGTGAGACGTATACCGATTGTGAAGGGTATTTCCGCTGCTGCTTCAAATGGTCACAATTTCATATTCGTCGCGGCCGCTTGCGTTTTGACGCCCGCCCTGACATCATCATTCGTGTCACCCAGATTATTGATGGTGTGGCGACCGTTATCTACCTCGATCCTTACACCAGCACCCGTTGGAACGTCACCAATACCCACATTGACCTGTACCTGGACAACGAAGAGGTACGCTGTGGCAGCCCTAACTGCGATGATCCTGTCGCCCAGGGTTCCGAGGTGTTCTTAACCCGCGTTGGTGATGATGATGTGTACAAAATTCACCAGGGCAACGGCCTCTACCCCAATCCAGCCGCTCCGGGCGTGGATTTATCCATCAGCAACCTGGCTTATGGCAGCACCCTGAAGCTCCATGCCGCCTTTGGGGATACCCTGGCCGATGGTGTGCCGAAACGATACTATCGCCTCTCCTACGCCCGGCAGATCACCCCTGGTGTCACACCACCGGATGCGGCTTTCCAGCCTATCACCATGCCCGCGTCTGGTCTGAAAGATACCCGCGTCGCCAAAGGCACTTTCCTCAGTGAAACCTACGACCTGGGGCCAAAGACGGTGGGTACACAGCACGGTCTGTATGAAGTACGCGATACGGTACACTACCATTGGTATCATCAGGGCGAAATTGGTGATTGGGTGAGTGGGATTGACGAACCGGATACCGGTCGTTATGTCCTACGTCTGGAGGTGTTTGATCAGGCTGGTAACAAACTCAACACCTCGTCCGGACAAGTAGATTACCGTGACGGAACACATATCCCCACGTCGCCACCTACCCCCTTACCGGCTATGAGCGACCATTGTGATATGGTTATCACCCTGGACAATCAGCCTGTTAAAGCCACCTTAACCACCCCCGCTACCAATTCCTGTGGCGTTGTGCCCTGGGTGCCTGGCCTGACACTTCCTTTTGGGGTGCATGTGGCCCAGGGCAATGGTCGTGTACACAGCTGGGGGCTGTATTACACCAAAGGCACGAATCCCGCAGAGGTTTATTTGGGCAGCGGCACATCCAACAACGGTCTACCTGATCCGGTCAATACCACAATCACGGTTCCCAATTCTCACCCCATGATCAATGGGTTGAACAGCACCTGTGCCTTCGCCATTAAGTTGTGGGGCCGGGCACATGTAACCGATGGGCGGCAGCGCTACATTTTCTACGATGAAGATTTGCAGGCGATTGCTATTGAAAAGTGTCATTGCCCGTAAAGCATCATTCTTTATGTCTAGTCCCTCACCCTGGCCCTCTCTCCGGGGAGCGTGGCCAGGGATGAGGGTTTTTCTACATCACAGCCTGGTACTGCTTTACGACTGTAACCGTTTAGCCTTCCGAAGGTTTGCATCACTGGTAAACACCTTTGCGGAAGCCTTCGGAAGGTTCATTTTTTCAGGGAACTGAACGCTTACCCTCAACTGACGTAATTAACCATACAATGAGATAGTTACTCCCCCACTTGAATCATAGGCTGAGAATCCTGTACTGTACCGGTAATTCTCACAAGGAGTATTGTATATGTTACGTCAGTTGAAATGGTTATTACTCTTGCTTATTTTGGTTCTGGTTGCCTGTACACCCAATGGGCAGGCTGAACCGACGGTTGCTGTCCC
>CAADGU010000543.1 GCA_900696625.1 uncultured Chloroflexota bacterium
ACCTGGCAATGTCCGCATCGGCCGTGAGCAATGGCAGCTTTTCAAGCTGACTTTGAGCAATCAATAGTCTATCGAAGGGGTCCTGATGAATGTCGGGCAAGGTATACACATGGAGAGCGTGGCTCAGTTGAATAGGCAGTGGTGCGTCAAAATTGGGTTTAATAACGACCTGCCCGGCATCATCACCAGGTGTACGTTGAACCGATGTATCGTTAACAGGCGACAATACCGCAATCGGTTTACCCGCTTTGGCAATAATGATTTCCTCGCCATTCATCACCCGTAACAAGAGTCTGGATAGATTCGTTTTAGCTTCATGCACGTTTACCGTAGTCATATAATATCTCTGGCAAGAACATAAACTAAGTTGTTAGCTAAGTCGAATCTAGTGCCTCATAACGTTTGATGTGTTGGATACTGTTTTACTCATCGCCAAAGATTTTTCCGGACAGAATAAGTTCTAAGGAAGTGGCATCATTTTGCTCCTGGTTGCTTAGCACAATGATGGTCAGCTGATCGGTCGGATAGCGAGCTATAACGGAGGCAAACCCATTAATACGGCCATCGTGCGCAATGCGCGGCCGACCTGCATCATCTATCCCTGTGTACCAGCCATAGCCATAGCCAGATCCAATGCCAGTAAAGCCGGTGGCTTCTTGCGGGGCGAACATCTCATCCAGATAAGCCTGCGGAACCAGTTGCTCTGTCGAGAGTGCCTGTTCCCAGCGGTAAAGGTCTTCAACAGTAGAATACAAAGCGCCGGCCGCATACGCGACAGACATATCAATGAATTCGGCCGGTTCTGTGCCATACTGATTCCTATAACCAATCGCCAGCGTGTCAGAATTGTGTTCATAGCCGGTGTCACTCAGGTTCAGGGGGGTGAAGATGGCTTGTTGCAGAAACGCCTCATACGTTTGGCCGGAGACCGCCTCAATGATGTACCCCAGTACGAGATAATTACCATGGCTGTAGCGCCATTGCTCGCCTGGCTCAAAATATAAGGGTACCTCCTTCAGCGGTGGGGTAAAATAAGGCATACCGGCTGTGTGCGTGAGCAGATGATAGATGGTGACGTCTTGCCAGATTGCCGGGCAATCGGGGAGATAGTTGCAAATAGGGTCTTGAACATTGAGTTTGCCTTGGGCTTCCAGGATGAGGATCGCCATCGCCGTGAACTGCTTGGTGATAGCGGCAATCCGAAAACGAGTTTGGGGTGTATTCGGAATAGCTTGCTCACGATCCGCCATTCCGTAACCCTGGCTAAGAATGATATTACCCTGGTGGCCCACCAGCACGGCGCCCGTAAAAAGCCCTTGCTCCGTCAGGTCAGCGAGCAAGGCGTCAATCTCGGCAATCACCTCCGGCGAAACGGCCGTTGCGGCGGCTGGCACACTTGTGGCGGTGGGCAGCGGGGCTGTTGCTGTTGGCGGTTGGGAGGTAGAGGTGGGTGTGACTGAAAGGGGAGACCCACAGGCCGCCAACAGAACTGATACGACGCATAACGTCAGGCAAATGATAATATGTCTCATGGCACAACCTTCCTTTTGGTTAATTTTTGGCATCGTTCATTTTCAAACAAACACTCTTTACAAATTTTGTTCTTTAACCGCCTACATCCCAAGCTGCTGGAGTAAGGCGGGAATCTCAAAATAGACACGGCCGTGCGTAATCTTGTCGTTTTCCAGGTTATAGACCACACACAGCGGCACACGCACCTCTTTGCCGGTGGCGGGAATACCGGCGAACTCGCCGATGTGACGGCCGTGAAAATCTCCCTCCCACACCGCCTGCCCGTCGGCGACGACGAGGTTGCTGGGGGTGGCGTTAGCCTCAAAGGCGATGTGGTAGAAGTAGTTGAGCATCCCCAACACCCCTTCCGGCGTGCGGTGCTCCTGCCCGTCGGCCATCACCGTGAACACCACGTCGTCGGCCATCACACTCACATCTGAGTGGCCGGAGTTCCAATACTGGGTCATTACTTTGTTTGTACTTTCAACTGACATCGTTACCTCCTGAAAATAATGGTTGTGGAAGGATGAATGAACCATTTGTTCTTTGGTGGCAAGTTGCAGGTTGCAACGCCATATTGCCAGTGGAACTTGCCACTTGCTACCTGCCACTTGCCACCTGCTACTTGCCCCTTGAAGAAATGGTGTTTTGACCGTACCAGGTCTATCTCTTCTTTGTTGGCTGTGAAACACATCCTCATTAAAGCAAGAGGGGCGGCAAAAGTCAGTGATTTAGCGGTACAATTAGCGGTACAAAAAGCGGCAACTTCAGGACAAAACATGAATCTATCGTTTGGTGAATGGCACAAGCAGCGCCGGAAGGCGCTTGACCTGACGCAGGAACGCCTGGCGCAGCAGGTGGGCTGCTCGGCCGAGACCATCCGCAAGTTCGAGGGCGGCCAACGGCGTCCCTCGCGCCAAATGGCGCAACTACTGGCGGAAAATCTGCATCTTCTCCCGGATGAACAGGCAGCCTTTGTCCAGTTTGCCCGCACCGGGCAGATCGAGAGCGCCCTGCGGCCTGTGCCGGTTCGTTCCCCTTCGCCCCACAACCTGCCAGAACCACCGACGCCCCTGATTGGGCGGGAAGCGGATATTGTGACGGCCGTTCACCAACTCACCCGCCAGACAACCCGCCTATTAACCCTCGTGGGGCCGCCAGGCATCGGCAAAACGCGCCTGAGTATGGCTATCGCGCACCGCCTGTTGAATGAGTTTGCCGATGGCGTGTTCTTTGTGGAACTGGCACCGCTCAGTGAGGTTAACCTGGTGCCCTACACAATTGCCAAAGTGTTGGGGCTTGTGGAAATCGGCCCGCTCACGCCGCCGGAACGGCTGAAAGCCCACCTGCGCGATAAACAAAGCCTGCTGGTGCTGGACAACTTCGAGCAAATTGTGGCCGCCGCGCCCCAAATCGCTGACCTGTTGGCCGCCTGTCCCTGGCTGAAAATCCTGGCGACCAGCCGCGCCCCGCTACACATTCGTCACGAGCGGCAGTTCCCCGTCCCGGCCCTGGCGCTGCCAGACCTAGACCACCTGCCCACCCTGGAAACGCTATCCAGTTATACGGCCGTTGAACTGTTTGTCGAGCGTGCCCAGGCCGTGAAACCGGATTTCCAGATTACCCCGGAGAATGCGCCCGGCGTGGCCGCCATTTGCACCCGGCTGGACGGCCTGCCGCTGGCAATTGAGCTGATTTCGGCGCGGGTAAGGTTCCTGCCGCCGGACGCGCTGCTAGAACGGCTGCATGGACGGCCGTTGCTGCACGCCGATGGCATACAAGACCTGGAACCACGCCAGCGAACGCTGAACGCAGCAATTGAGTGGAGCTACCGCCTGTTGCCCCCGGCCGAGCAAGCGCTGTTCCGGCGGCTAGGGGTGTTTGTGGGCGGCTGGACGTTGGCGGCGGCCGAGGCCATCTGCCAGCTTGACGGTGCTACGGTGGAGGGGGCAGCCTCCTTATTGGACAAGAGCTTGGTGCAACAAAGTGGCGCCAGCGGCGAACCGCGCTTTACCCTCCTGGAAACGATCCGTGAGTACGCGCTGGCGCGGCTGGGTGATGCGCGTGAAATCGAAGAATTTCGCCAGCGTCATCTCGATTATTTTCTCCAGTTAGCAGAACAGGCTGAGAAGGGGTTGGCCGGATCGGATCGGCTGGCCTGGATGAACCTGCTGGAAAGGGAAGTGCCTAACCTGCGCGCTGCCCTGGGCTGGGCGCTGGAAACCGATGTGGCAGCAGGGTTACGGCTGGCAATAGCGTTGTCTCCATTTTGGGAAAACCGGGGTTATGTGCAAGAGGGAGAAGTATGGATTTCGCGCCTGTTATTGCAACCCGACAGACTACCCCCGTCTCTACGGGCCAAAGGATTAGGCATCCAGAGCCGACTCAATACATTGATGTTTAATCTATCTCGCGGGATTGAGTTGGTCGAAGAAAGCCTGGCCATCTACCGCGAATTAGGCGATCAGCAGGGCATTGCCCGGAATCTTTATGCGCTTGCCTGGGTATGGGCCTTGAAGGGAGAGGGAGCATTGGTGCAAACGCTTATCCCGCAGAGTTTGGAAATTTTCTACGGATTGGAGGACCCATTGGGATTAGCCTCTGCCCTGGAAACTGCCGCTTTATTGGTATGGAATAACAACAATTTTGACCTGGCCATGTCATATCTGGTGGAAAGTGAGAAGCTATACATAATGGCTGACCATCAGGCGGGGGTTGCTACCATTTTGCGCATAAAAGGCCAGATCGCACTCTATCTGGGAGATTTTGCCGCCGCTCGCGCCTGGCTCGAAAAAAGTGAGGTCATCCGAGAATCGTTCGGAGAATATGACAACGTGGGAATATTGTATTGTTTAGGGCAACTCGCGATCAGACAAAGAGAGTATGAACAGGCGCGCCTTTACTTTGAGAAAAGCTACGCTTTGTGCCGGGAAATGGGAATTGTCATGCAAAGTTATTGGTCCTATGTTTACCTGGGATATGTTTTCCTGCGGATCGGGGTGGTGGCCCAGGCGCGACTGATTTTTGCGGAAAGCCAGCGGCAGTTCCAGGCGGTCGAGCACCCTGGCGGGGTCGTTTTTGCTCTGGAAGGGCTGGCCTGCCTGGCAGTGGGGCAGACACAGTTCCAGAAGGCAGCCCGGTTATTTGCCTGGGCGGATGTTACACGAGCAGAAATTCCGGGCATCCGGCCGCCCAGCGAACAGGCGGAGGTTGACCAGGAAATTGCCGCCATTATCGCCGGGATCGGTGAGGAGGCGTTTGTGGCGGCCACCCTGGATGGCCAAAAGATGACCATGGCGCAGGCGGTGGCGTTAGCGTTAGAAGGGTAAGTAGGGGCCTGCTGGAATAAGAGATTGCCAACCTATGCGGTCGTTATCAGGTAAAAATCTGTCACTACGCCCAAGGGAGGCCTATGGTATAATTTGGACATAAGGTGGCAAAATGAACGAACCCGCAATAATTACAGCTTTGCAATTTCCCATGACACTGACAGGAACAACCGCACAATATTTCGATTTTGTGAGCGAAGATGTCATTCGCATTAAGGGACACCGCCTGGGAATTGAGCATGTATTAGCCTTTTACCACGAAGGTTATACACCAGACCAGATTGCCCAGGAGTTCCCCGGTTTGAGCCTGGAGGTGATTTATGCCACGATTACGCTTTATCTGGCAAACCAGTCTGAAATAGATGCTTATTTACAGCGTCGCCAGATGACCCATGAAAGGGCTTATCAAGATTGGCAAAAGAACTCTACGCCGCTTATTGAACGTCTGCGTGCCATACGTGAAGAACAACTAGAAATTGTGTGAAAGTCCATTTTTTGTTAGATGAAAATCTGTCACCACGCCTAAAGGTGGCCTTACGTCGTTTAGATGCACGTATTGATGTACTTCGGGTAGGCGACGATGGCGCACCTCCTTTGCAAACTTCTGATCCAGACATCCTTCACTTTTTAGCCCGCTCCCATCGCTTGTTGGTAACTGACAATCGCAGCACGATACCTGAACATTTAATCACCCACTATGCCCGTGAGGGTGAATCACATTGGGGGATTTTATGGGTTCGTCCAGGTACATCTTTAGGAGAAATTGCTGCCAACTTGCATTTAATCTGGCTTGCCAGCGAAGCCGAAGAGTGGCTAGATCGCACTGATTGGATACCACTATAAAGAGCCAGTATTGTCAAATGACAACCAGATTTCCTTAATAAAATAAGGACAACACGGCCGTTCTCCGCTAAAATCACATGGATCACGTAGCAAGAGGAAGGCCCATCATGGAAATTGGCTCAATTGATGAACTGCAAAACGCGCTGAAAGGGCGTTTTTACATTGCGGACCGGGGATTGGCCACGGCCGTCTACCTGGCGCTAAAACTGGAACGGCCGTTGTTCCTGGAAGGTGAACCCGGTGTGGGCAAGACGGAAATTGCCAAAACACTGGCCGAACTGCTGCAAACAGACCTGATCCGGCTGCAATGTTACGAAGGGTTGGACATCAACCATGCCGTCTACGAGTGGAACTACACCCGGCAAATGCTGCACATTCGCCTGCTGGAATCACGCGGCGAGAAGGCCACGGAAGGGGAGTTATTTGGCGCGGATTATTTGTTGAAACGGCCGTTGCTGCAGGCCATCGAAGAATCCCGTACCCGCCGCCCTGTGCTGCTCATTGACGAAATTGACCGCAGCGATGAGGAGTTTGAAGCCTTCCTGTTGGAAATCCTCTCCGACTTTCAAGTGACCATCCCCGAAATTGGCACCCTGAAAGCGCGGCACAAACCGGTCGTCATCCTCACCTCCAACCGCACCCGCGAAGTGCATGACGCCCTCAAACGGCGCTGCCTCTACTACTGGATTGACTACCCCACCTTCGAGAAGGAATACGACATCGTGCGCGCTAAAGTGCCCCACGCCCCAGAAATGCTGGCGCAGCAGGTGACGGCCTTCATTCAAGAACTGCGCGAAGCTGACCTGTACAAAATCCCCGGCGTGGCCGAGACGCTGGACTGGACGGCCGCGCTCATCGCCCTGGATCAGCAGGCATTGAGCCTGGATGTGGTCAATGACACGCTGGGCGTCATCCTCAAATACCAGGACGACATCGAGCGCATCAGCGGCGAAACCGCCCGCCTGATGCTGGAGCGCATCAGAGCCAACGCCTGATCAAGTGTATAATGACCAGGTAATAACAAAAAGGCTAGTAAAAATGAACACAACTGAATTACCGCCAACCGTACAAAAAGCACTGGGAGAAGAAGCTGCCCATGACTTGGTTTCCTGGCTGGATGCCCGTCTATCATCTGCCACTCCCATTTCAGCATTTACAGCCCGGCAAAAGGCCAACGTGTTTGTATTAGAAAATATCAGTAATCTTTTGCTGGCTGCAACCCCGGAACTGCAAGAGATTGGCAACAGACCCGTCTGGCACGTGCCGATTGATTTGACCTTACCTAAAAAGGGACGAGTAGGCCGCATAGGGACAATCGCTATTGACGCTACCTACGGTGAAGTTCATTACGACGAAAAGCTGATTGATGAGATGACGGCCGTCACCGAGCGGCTCATGCATGAAGCAACAACCTCGTGAGCCAGCCATTCCTTGTTATCCCTCACTTCGCCCAAAGTGCTGATGGGCAATGTTTACCTGCCTGTGCCCGCATGATGCTGGCTCATTCAGCAGTGCTGCTGTCAGAATCAGAAGTAGCAAAAGTGTTAGAGGCAAAATCATATGGAGCGCCCAGCTTTGCCATCAAGAAATTGCGTAAACTAGGTTTTACTGTTAACTACCGAGAGTGGTCAATCACCGAAGTGACAACTGCGTTGGCTGGCAACAAACCGGTACTTGTTTTTGTGCGCACCGGCTTTTTGGAGTATTGGCATGAAGATGTGGCCCATGCGCTGATCATTGTCGGCATTGAATCAGAACGCCAATTTTGGGTAAATGACACGGCCAGAAAAGAGGCTCCACTTGCTGTTTCTTGGGATGGATTATTAGCGGCCTGGGGTGAGTTTGGGTATCGAGGCGCTACCGTAAGCAGGGCAGGATGATCACTATTTCAGGCCGGGCGCAGTTGACGTTTACGTTGCCAACGGCCGTGACCACCGCTTTTCACTTTTACCAGGATATACACCGCATCCTGCCCTATCTGCCACGTATCCAATTGGTGCAGACCTATGGCGATCAACATTTGCGTCTCTGTTATCTCTCCCGCGAGTTGAATGCGTATGACGTGGCGATTTATTGTGATGTGCAGGCCGAAGCCGACCCGACCAGTTACACCATTCGCCTGACGTCGCGGGAAGGGGGCACGCCGGTCAAGGCGAAATCATCGTTTAACCGGACGGAGGCTTACGGCCGTTACACCAGCACCTCCGTCTTCTACCCCGATGGCGACCGTACCCGGCTGGAATACTCGTTAGAATTGGCCGCCGAGCTGCCCAAACCCTGGGCTACTAAACTGGTACCGGACAGCATCATGGACGCCATTGCCAACAGCATCACCAACCACCGCATCCACGAAATCGCCAGCGGCTTTATTATGAAGTCGGCGCTGGACATACCCGCCTGGGCGGCGCAAAACGGCAACCCATGACAACACCAACCGGTAACTTATTACACAACCTCATTCTATTTGGTCGTTTGCTGCGGGCGTTGGGCATAGATGTGAACCCTGGGCGTATGGTAGACCTGGTGCGGGCGCTGGATCATGTTTCCATCGGCCACAAGGCGGACTTTTACTTCACCGCCCGCAGCCTGCTGGTGCATGAACGGGGCGACTTGCCTCTCTTTGACCAGGCGTTTGACCTCTTCTGGCGCAAACCGGCGGGTGAAGG
>CAADGU010000544.1 GCA_900696625.1 uncultured Chloroflexota bacterium
GCGGAAGGGGCCGGTGACGGGCAGCCGGGCCTGAGCCAGAGCGTTTTCGCTGGCGACCACTTGCCCGGCGCTGGCCTGGCGTTGAGCGCTGGCGGCTTCGTCTACGGCCGTGCCCGCCAACACAAATTCCAGGCTTTCTCCCGGCTGGCCGACGATGGTTTGCAGGCAACGGCCGTAGCCGACGCCGATTTTGATGTCTAGCGAAAATTGTTCTGGCTCCTGCCCCGGATGTTGCACGGTGATTTGCGCCAGGCTGGTTTGCATGAGCCGCTGCATAAAACCACCACAGGCCAGAGCGCGGGCGGCGGCCCGGCCGTCGTTGTCCGCAAAATAGACGAGCATGGCATCACCATGAAAGTGGGCCACCGCGCCGCCAGCATCGTGGATGGCGTTGATGAGGCTGGTAAAGGTCATCAGCAGGGCGCGGTTTAGCTCTTCTGCGCCACGTGGCCCGGCCTGGGCCAGACTTTCGGCCAGACGGGTAAAACCGGACAGGTCAGAGAAGAGGGTGGCGGCATTCAGCCAGACGGCCGTGCCTGGTGGTGGCAGTTCATCTTCCAAAATTTGGCGGGTGATGGTCATGGGCAGATAGGCAGCCAGCCGCCGCGCCTGGGCGTGCAAAGCCGGGGTGCTGACCGGGGGGGCGTTGTCACCTTCCCGTTGGGGGCCTGACCACTCACTGCTGTCCATAACTGCCTGCACTGCTTGCTGGTGGATGATGAGGAGATTGGAGATTAGAGATTGGAGATTAGACAATCTCTAATCTCTAATCTCTACACCTTCCCCAATAATCGCGCGAGAAAATTTCCTACTGCTCCCTGTGGCCGGTTGCCGTGGACACGGCCGTTTTGCCCATTCACGACCACGTCATACGCCGTCCCTCCTGCCTGAAAATGGGCCACCCACAGCGGCAGCAAGATGTGTTTGAAGGATTCGATGATCAAACCCTGGGAGTTGAGACGCAGATCACGCACCAGTTCACCTCTGGTCAGGCGCGGCGCGTTCTGGCGCAAGGATTTCAGCGCCTTTTTGCGGGCGATGAGCGAGGCATCGGCGAGGGGTACCCGGTATCGCTCGGCGGGCCAGTCGGCCAGGTAACGAGCGTCATAAGTTACCAACCGGGTCAAATCGAATTCGGCGAAGCCTTTGGTGAGTGTTTCTGGCGTTTTGTGGTTGGCCGGCACCAGCACGTCATCAAAGTAGGGCAAATGGCTGCCGCTGATCGGTATCCAATCATCCCCCTTTTTCACCAGGCCGCTCCACTTGATCTCGCCGCCCAGGTCAAACGTCCACACCGGCAGGTAAATGCCGATGATGGGGGAGAGGCGCGGCCGTTCGATGTTGTGTTGTTTGAACCAACGGCGCAGCGCCAATTGGGCGTCGTTTAGGGGGACGGCAAAGGGGATAAGGGCGTGGGGTGGGATGATTTCGTGGGATTCGGCCGTTTCGGTAACGTAGACGGCGTCGCAGTAGGGGCAGGTGAGGGAGATGGTTTGGGGGGCGAGGACAAATTCGACGGCGCAGCTATGGCAGTGGAAGGCGCGCATCTGGATGGGCTGCATGTGACCTCTGGCGGTGGCCATGGCGGCCGTAAATTCCTGTTCAAAAGCGCCCTGCCCAAACTGGCTTTCGGCCTGGGGCCGCCCGTCTACGCCCACTTCTTGCCGGTAATTGCAGAATTCACAGACGAGGGCACGGCCGTCTGGGGTGTAGTTCATGTGCCCGGCGCAGCGGGGGCAGGTGAACTGTTCGGCCACGGCCGTTACCGGTTCGTCGCTGACCTCTCGTTCCAGTTGGTCGGGATTGATAATTTCCTGGGGGTTGAGACGGCCGTCCAGCACAGCCAACCCACGCCGGGCGGTCCCGTGCGTGGGGTCGAGTACCAATACCTGTTCCAGGCAGTATCGTTTGTCGGCCGGGTCGTCTAAGGTCTGGCTGAGCCAGAGCCATGCTCTGGCTTTGTCACTGTCTTCGGCGTTGGTGCGCAAGACGCGCCCCAGGTAGTGGTAAGCTTCGTCCAGGTCGCCTTCTTTGGCGGCAGCGACACCCTGGGCGAGCAACATCCGCACCCCGGTACGGCCGAATTCGTCCGCCCGCTCACTGTTGAAGCGATAAAAGGCCAACTCCTGCAACTCTTTTACCGAACGGCGTGGGGATTCCAGGGGGATACGATGACCGCAGCGTTCACATTCACGGGCACGGCCATCGCCGGAAAAATAAAGCTGGCCTTTGCCACAATGGGGGCAGAGGTTGAGGTTACTCATTTTGCAATTGGGTAATTGAGTAATTGGGTATGTCAATTACCAATTACTCGGTTTCCTTATTAACCTTTGGTGCTAATTGAAAAAGACATCGAGTTCCCTAGAGTTGTGTCCATTTTCCATCGCCGAGTTCTGCCCATGAACTGGAGTTATTAAGGCACGAGTGTGGGCGTTCCTGTTGGTAGTAATGCAGGGGCTAACGGCGTATAGGTACCACTAACTGGCGTGTTTGTAGGGGTTGCCGTTGGCGTAGGCGTGGGCGGCAACCCATATAACAAATAGCCAAAATCATGCACAGTAAACGACCATACATGCGGTAATCCTTCAAACTGAGATTGTGCCAGAATTTTTAGGGTATTTGCATCCGAATTGAAATAGGTAACAGGCTCACTGGCGGCTGTGCGGTCAAAGATATAATCACATGGGAACAAGGTCAGGTCACTAAAATGATTGTATTCAGTGGCTGACGGAACAATGGCTGAATAACGGCCGCCAAAACACAACCGGACTTCTGTAATTGGCGTAGAGACGGCCGCATCATCTCCCGTCCAGGAATGATACATATCCGTTTCGTCTCCGGTTCCCACCAGAGAAATGTTGGCAATCGCATCAGACGCTGTCGCCGTAAAGAAAAAGCCAACGGCCTGAGCTGGGGCCTGGTGATAAGAAAACGTGGCGTAAACGCCACCATAGAAGTAATTGGCCCAGCTATGTGGAAATGTACCACTACACTGGATCGAATTGGCATCTCCAGAACAGACCGGTGGTGTCTCATTAAACACCACCCCAATCCCTTCCACTGTGGCCGGTTGGACAAAATACATACTGCCCCCCGGCGTGGTCGTTGGTGGCACACTGGTTGGTGTAGATGATAGAGTTGGGGTTGGTGTGGGCGTCAGTGAAGGTGTAGGCGTACAGGGTGGATTGTTCCCATTTTCACTCAGAGGACAGGGTTGTGTAGGCCCGGGAGTGGGCGTATAGGTAATTGTCGGGGTGTGCGTTGGCGTTCTACTTGGTGGGGCTGTGAGTGTAGGAGTGGGCGTGGGGGGATTGCTCATGCGAACAAAGCGCACAGCATCAGCAAGTAGTAAGCGATCATTTGTGCTACCTTGGGGCAGGTGATCTATTACCTTTACATATCCACCAAAACCGCTTTGAAACATATATGTTCCTAGAGAATACCAGCGGTCAGCATCGGAAGTGTCATGTTGGCTGATACGCAAATTACTCTTCAATCCGGCGACAGATTGCACTTCATATCGGGCCTCATAAGTTCGTATACCATAGTTGGGCACATGTACCCGAACTTCATAAACCGCCTGGGTATTGAGCGGCGGTTGCCACCTGGCCCAATCATTCAGTTGCGTCAAATTTGTCACCCAGGAACTCCCGCCCTGACCGGATAAAACTAACGTCCAGCAACCAGTTCCTGCCCCTGAACAACCTTTGGTAAAAGCCAAATTGGGGTGATCTATCGTAATGGTTCCATATTCGGGAGGAGGAGCTAAGATTGGCGGGGTACAGGCTGAATCTGCATTTATCCACATACACCAACTGACAGCCCCATTGGCATGAGTAGCCCAGGGGTCAGGTGTCCCTGTAGGAGCATTCCAACCGTATGGATCAACGGCTTGGCTGTTGGGGAGCATAACCTGGAAATGAAGGTGCGCACCAGTAATGTTACCCGTCTTACCACTGGTACCAATAACCTGTCCAGCTACAACCTTTTCTCCGGCAGTGACAGCAGTAGCACTCAAGTGACCATAAAGCGTAATGTAATCTGTGGTGTTGTTCCCATCAATATCATGCTCTATCTCAATCATCAAACCATATAAACAAGTGGGTTGGGCATCATAACATTCTGGCCTATACCATTCAGCACGGGATACAATACCCTCGGAGGCAGCCAGCACACGTTCATAAGCCATCGAGTAGTCAATGCCGCTGTGGCCGTCATAACATCGTCTTTCTCCATTACTATAACAATTGTGTGCCTCCACCGGCGTTGGCGGAATCCAGCGCTGACCATCTTGCCGGGTGAAGATGTTGTTGTCGTTGTCAGGATCCTCTTTGTAAGTGGGGTATTCATGGTCTACATATGACGTGATGGTTTTATTGCCGTAAAAGGGCAATTGCAAAAAGGGGGCTTGTGCTTCCTGTGCAGGTAACTGTCCTGATCGGGGTATCAAAACCCAAAGACTGCTTACAACCAGCAGGATAAAACTCAGGGCATAAAAAATAGGCCGATTCATACGGAAACCTCTTTAGGTGTTAGGTTATGGATTAGGCTGCGTTAACCAGACAGGATAGCGGGCAAATTGCCCATGGTGTGTTAGTTGTTGTAGATTTGTGCCATCAGCATTAACCACCCAAATTTCGCTGTGGCCGCTGCGCATGGAAGCAAAAGCAATTTGTGAACCATCCGGCGACCAGACGGGGTCAATGTGACCGGTGCTGCCATCGGTTAATAAAGGACGCTCTCTTCCGGTTTCCACATCTATTAGGTGAATGGTCATATCTTTGAAATCGGCAGGCACATCCCCTATGTCTGTGGCAGGAGTCTGGGCAAAAGCGCGAAAGGCGATGGTACGACTATCCGGTGACCAAACCAGGGAGGGACGATAACGACCACTCAAGTTAGGATTTAGCAAACGCAAATTTGAACCATCGGCATTCATCACCATCAAGCCTTGGGCATCTGATGTTATGCCTCCGGCAAAGGCGATTTGTTCACCGTCTGGAGATAACGCAAAAGAATTAGCAGAGAAAAGTTCAGCTATGAGTTCTGGTGTTTTGCTATCGTTTTGGAACGTCAGCAGTTGGAGCGGCGGATTTGTCTGATGAGAGTAAAAAACTTGACCGTCAGCCAAACCCACGCCCCCATGAACTGACCCCATTATACCATTTGGATATGGGGAGCGTGGAATTAGGGGGATATACTCTCCGTTTTCTACGTTGACTTGCCATAAACCCGCATCAGCATAATTTTCTTCTGCCCATATCAACACATGGACACTATCTGGATACCAGTTAAAAAAACTGCCACCAGGGCTTAAGCGATCTCCAAATAATCGCCGAATTTCACCCGTCAATGGGTCAAGCAGATAAATGTGCTCTCCAAAGTAAGAAGCCCCTAATGCTACCAGACTGCCGTCTGGTGCAGGATAAAGCCGCCCCCATCCAACTGGGGTGGAACCAGATAACGGAGTAGGCGCATGAAGCAGTGTACCCATGCTGTCAACCACCACGGCATATACATACCCTTCCTGATTTTCGCTAGAACCGAATGCGTCACTTTGTTGGGCAACCATATAGAGAATTTGGCTTTGACTTGTCCCAGGCGTGGGGTCACCTAGTGCAAGAGTATCCGTTGTGGTTATCGGCGTTGTTAGAGTTGCTAAGGGTGGGGGGGATTCAGCCGTAGATTCAACAGATCGGTCAACGGTAGGAATAATTGTATGGTTCGTCTCGTTTGTTGTGGGCGTTGGCGCTGGTAGAAACGCAGGTTCGACGGTTGGCTGGCAGGCTGCCAACGACACAACCAAAAACATAAAGATGTTACAAACTATATAGTTGCTCAAGGGTTTACCCATTATTACCTCTAAAGAAAACAAGCATAGTCACCTTTGATGCTGGCTAAACAAAGACATTGAATTCTCCGGGGTTGTGTCCATTTTCCCATCGCCGAGTTCTGCCTATGAACCAACACCAAAGGTTATTAGGTTATTACTCTATTACCAACAAACACACGTCGCCAGAGGTTGGTTTCCAGAATGCCATCTGGGTCGCAGCGTTGTTTCAGTTCGCGGAAGCGGGTGATGGTGGCTTCCCCCAGGTAGGCGCGAGCCACTTCGGGGCGCAGGACGCTGTCTTTGGCCAGGTAGAAACGGCCGTTATTCGCCAACACAATCTCGTCCATTTCCCGCGTGAGCTGCACCA
>CAADGU010000545.1 GCA_900696625.1 uncultured Chloroflexota bacterium
CAACATCACCGTGCCCGATACGCTGGAAGGGGTGCTGCTGGCCCGGCTGGACCGGTTGGAAGAACTGTGCCGCTGGACGGTGCAGATGGCGGCTGTGGTGGGGCGATCCTTCCCCTTTGATGTGGTGGAGCATACCGCTAACGAACTAAACCACATGGCGGTGACTTCTTACCTGGATGAGCTGCAACTGGTGGAAATTGTGCGCGAAGCGCAGCGCAATCCAGAACTGGTGTATACCTTCATTCATTCACTGATGCAGGAGGTGAGTTACAGTTCGTTGGCAGCCAGCGCCCGCCGCGAATATCACCGGTTGATTGCCCGTTATCTGGAAGACGGCCGTAGCCAGGGCTGGAGCCGCAGCGAAAGCCTGCCCGCCCTCATTGCCCACCACGCCTACGAAGGCGAAGATTGGCCGCGCGCCCTGAAATACCAGATGCAGGCCGGGCAGCAGGCGCAAACCCTCTTTGCCAACCAGGAAGCCATAGACCATTACCGCAAGGCTCTCCACGCCGCCGCCATGTTACCGGCGCAGGAAACGTCAGCCAATCTGTTAGCCATCCACCTGGTATTGGGCCAGTTATTTATTGATACCGGTGCGTATGATGACGCTGCCGAACAACTGGCGCAGGCGCACCAACTGGCTCTCTCGCTGCAAGATGAAGTAACGCTGACAGCCATTTGTCGCTGGTATGCCCGGCTTTATGAAGTGCGTGGTGACTATCCCCAGGCGTTTGAGTGGATAGAGACCGGCCTGGGGATTGGTTCGCAAGCGCACACCGCTGAAAACGCCCAAATCCGGCTGTTGGCCGGCCTCATTTACATTCGCCAGGGGAATCATGAAGCGGCGCTGGAACAGTGCCGCCACGTTTTGCAGATTGGGGAACAACTGGGCGAAGTGACGGTATTGGCCCGTGCCCACAACCTGTTGGGTATTACCTATTTACGCAGTGACAGTAATCAGGCGATAGAAAACTTTCACAAAGCGTTTGCCCTCTACCAGCAGGCCGGGCACATTCAAGGGCAGGCCACTTCCCACAATTTGATTGCCAATGCCTGTTTTAATCTGGGGCGCTGGCCAGAGGCGGAATACCATTATTTGCAGGCGCATCACATGTTTGACCAGATTGGCGATAAGTACAATCGGGCGATAGCCGACAATAACCTGGGCGGTATTGCGTTGAATCGTGGCAATATCCAGAATGCCTTGCTGTTTTATGAAGAAGGATTACACCTGGCCACCCAAATTGGTGGTTCGGGCTGGATGGTAGGCACATTTCATATGAATCTGGGCGCTGCCCATGTGCGCCAGGGTAACGCGGCGCAGGCGCGCCATCATTTGCAATTGGGTCAGGCGTTTTTTGAGCAGGCACAATCGCGTGATTTTTTGCCGGAAATGATGCGACATCAGGCGGGGGCTTCGTTAGTGGCCGGGGAACTCATGTTAGCGCAGGAGCAAGTGGTGGCATCGCTGGCGTTGGCGCGTGAACTGGATATGCCTGCCGAAGAAGGTATGAGCCTGCGCGTTTCCGGCCACATTGCTTATGAACAGGGTCGCCTGGCTGAGGCGGCACGAGATTTGCTGCAAAGTGTCACGATTTTAAGGGAAGTGGCGGATGAGTATGAACTGGCGCGCAGTCAGTATTGGCTGGCGGTGGTTATGCAGGCATCAGGCAATTTACAAGAAGCACGGCCGTTGCTCGTTCAGGCCGCCGCTACCTTTGCCCGTCTGGAAGCGACATGGGATTTGGCGACCGTGCAGGAATTTGAAAGTAAATTAGTGTAGGGGCTACCACAGAGGTAGGCCCCTACAAAGAGGGATTTCATGAAATCAAGAACTGTTCCCATTATCCTCTCCGTATTTGCCAGTATGGTGGCTCTATTTCTGCTGATTGCCAGCAGCCGGGCAGCCAGCGAACCGGGGACGCCGGTCACGGCTCTCCTATTCCCACCTGCACCACAAACGACTCTCATCTCCCGCGCCTGGAATGGTGATGGCGCGGATGGCCCCTCTACCATGCCCGCTATCTCCGCCGACGGCCGTACCATCGCTTTCGTCTCTCTGGCCTCTAATCTTGTTTTCACCGGCACAACGGGAATGGTGCAAGACCTCTATTTTCGTGACCGCGACTCCGGCCTGACCAGCCGGATCATAAGCGTGTGGAATGAGGATCCGAACGGTGATTCCTATGAACCATCCGTCTCCGCTGATGGCGGCCGTATCGCCTTTACCACTTACGCGGACAACCTGGCATATTATGGAGATTACAACGAGGACAAAGACGTTTACCTTTATGACCGCTACTATCAAGGGGGGAAGGGGTTGAGACAAGGTGGGCAGCAAGGGTCATTGTTCTTGGTCTCACTGAGCTATGATAATTATGAGGCCGGTAATGGCGCTTCTTTTGAACCGGCAATCTCTTTAAGCGGCCGTTACGTGGCCTTCACTTCCTACGCCACCAATTTGGTAACAGGCGATACCAATAACTTCTCTGACGTCTTCGTGCGCGATACGCTCACGGGTGTCACCCGGCGCGTCTCTGTCTCGTCTTTGGGCACACAAGGCAACCAGCATTCGTACCAACCGGCGATTTCCGGCGACGGCCGTTATATCGCCTTTGTTTCCGCTGCCAACAACCTGGTACCCAATGATACCAACCAGGCCGCCGACGTGTTTGTCCATGACCAGGAAACGGAGCGCACCTGGCGCGTTTCCGTCAATTCCAGCGGCGGTCAGGGATTGCCCAGCGGGTTATTGGGTGGGGGCGCCTGGCAGCCTGCCATCTCGGCCAGCGGCCAATACATCGCTTTTGCCAGCACTTTCAATAATCTGGCGACCGGCGATCAGGGGGCGTATCGGGACATTTTTGTTCATAACACCCTCAGCGGTGAAACGCGGCTCATCAGTCGCGCCGATGATGGCTCCCAGGCTAACGATGACTCCGATTCACCTGAAATTTCTGCGGACGGCAACTTTGTCGCCTACCGTTCCCTGGCCGATAATCTTGTCCCGCAGGATACCAATGGGCACGCCGATTTATTCTTAACCGATTGGCGCGCCCAAATCACCACCCGCGAATCGGTTGCCTCTGATGGCAGCGAATCGCATGGCGAGACCGGCATTACCGGCCTCAGCCTTTCGGCCGATGGTGGGCTGTTGGTCTTTGATTCTGACGCTTTCGATCTGATCCCGGACGATACCAACGGCACGGTACCGGATGTGTTTTTGCGTGACCGGGATTTACCGCAACAGTCCTACCGGTACACGGCCGAAGAACTCACCGCCAACCAGACCATCACCGGCGTCGTCACCGCCGGTAATTCCGCGCAATGGTATAAAATCCCCATTACCCAGGCCGGTTCCACCTTCACCGCCACCCTCTTCAACCTTTCTGCCGATTACAACCTTTACCTGTTTGCCCCCGCCATTGACGAAGAAACCGGCCAGATTCGTGACCTGGGCCAGATGAGCAACATCGGCCAGATGAGCAACATCGGCCAGATGA
>CAADGU010000546.1 GCA_900696625.1 uncultured Chloroflexota bacterium
CCGGGGTTAGCTCCCCTTGCTGCACAGAGAGCAGCGCCTCAAACGTGTAGCGATGGTTCAGGGCCGCTTCTTTGGCCCAGGCCATGACGGCTGCGTGGGTGTGGACACGGCCGTCTGGTCCCAACCACTCGCCGCGCTGTTTTTCTTCAAGCTGGTTCTGTCGCTCACGGCCGTAGGCAAAATAAAGCGCGGCGCGTTTAGCCGGGGTGCTGGTGCGCCGCCCGGTTGGCGTCCGGTTTTCGTGCAGGCGCACGCCGATGAAAGGGATGGGATACTCGTCAGCCATTGTCTTCGGCATCGGCCACCTCCAGGGTCAGGAGAGAAACGACTTCACGTAACGGCTGGCGCAGATGGGCGATGGCATCTTGGTGGATGTCGGCGCAGAGATTTTCCTTAACCAACCGTACCTGGGCATCCGGCTGTTTGTGGGGGTCGGTAGAAACCCCCATGGTGTCGGTGAAGTTATCCGGATCGCGTTGGGCTTCGCGCCGAAACAGTTGCAGAATGAGGAAGTCCGCCTTGGCGCTGGCTTCCTCGGCCGAAATAGCGGCATAGGAGAGCAGCTTGGCGAAGCGATTGAACTGCCGGTTGAACGCTCGTTCCAGCAGGTTGGCCACCAGGCGGGGCAAAGCGTCGGCGGTGCTATGCCCCAGGCCCATCAGGGCCAGGGACTCAATGGCCACGCTAAAATAGAGGCCGTGCCGGTCCGCGTATGCTTGCACCGCTTCCACCGCCTCGGCCGTCAGGGTCAGGTTTTTTCGTTCGGTCTTGCCGTAACGATCTTCTCGATTTTCTTGAATGGGAATATCAGTCAAAGGGAGCCTCCGTTTGTTTTGTGTAGGTTTGGGGGTAATAGGGGAGGCGGCATGAGGCCCAACCAGGCAGCCGAAACAACCTGAAGCAGCCACATTTCGGGAAACCAGCCTTCACTGAAATGGGCGGCGGTCATTTGAATGAGGGGAACCGGGAAGACAAAAAAAACCAACGGCACGATCCGCAGCAGAACCGTTTGGGGCAAGACCAAACGCGCCTGTTTGTGAATGTGCCGTCGCCGTCGGCCTGGTGTTTCAGTTGTGGGGAGATGGATCATGCAGCCTCATGGGTGCATCATCCGTGCGTGCAAATCGAGCTAAATTATAGTGATGGTGGGGGCGGTGTCAAACAAAAGATCATGCGCACAATCCCCAGGGAAGATTATGCGCCTATCGTGACGTGTTAAAGTAACGGCCGTTTGCCCCCTGTGCATAATCTCTGGATGTGCATAATCTTCGCGCCGCCAGGCAGGCTTACTGGCTAAGCCAGGCCAGGGTGGGGGGTGGGCCAGGTTCCTGAAGGCGGTACGCCTTCAGGTTGAACGCTCTGGCGTTCAAACAGGGTGGGTGGGTAATCGCTGCGTTAACAAGAGCGCTTTAGCTTCACCAGAACCTGCACCTCAATACCGGCGTCGCCTATCGCCAGCCTCACGTTTTGCCCACAGATTGCATATACGCCGCCAAAGCCTGCCGCGTCGTTACCCAGTTACGGCCGTGTTTCATCGCCTCCAACTTGCCCGTACGCGCCAGCAAACTCAGATAGTCCTGGCTGTAAGGCGTCAGTTCGGCCGCCTCCCTCAGCGACAGCCACTCTTCGTCTACCGACGGTCGTGTGGTTTGCGGCGTGCAGGCTTCCAGATAGAGCGTCAAACTGCGCTCCACTGCCCGACCGACAAAGTTCACCAGCGGCGTCGCGTTCCCGCCATCGGCCTGGGCCAGCACCCGGTAGTATTGCCGCCGGTTAACGCGGGCGATGATGGCAGGTGGATAGCCGGCCCGCAGCAATATCAGATTCAGGATCAGGCGGGCGGTACGGCCGTTGCCATCCATAAACGGATGAATCGCTACCAGTTGATGGTGGGCCAGCGCCGCCAGGGTCATCGGATCCATGACGCCCGCTTGCACTTGCAGCCAGCTTGCCCAATCATCCATTTGCGCCGGGATGTCCCAGGCGGGCGGCGGTTCATGGGCCGCGCCGACAATGCGCACCGGCATACTTCGATACTGCCCCGCATTCTCATCGTCTATTTTTGCCAAAACCAGGGCGTGCAACTGGCGCACATAAAAGGGCGTGAGCGGTTCCTGCTGCCCCGCCAAAGATTCCACCAGCTTAATCGCCTCCTGGTGGTTGATGACCTCAAAATGTTCGCGCAGGCTTTTGCCGCCAATGGTAATGCCCTGTTCCAGAATTAACTGGGTTTCGCGCAAGCTCAGGGTGCTGCCCTCAATGGCGTTGGAGTTGTAAATCCACTCGATGGTCAGTTGTTCGTTGAGACGACGCACGGCCGCCGCCGGTAACGGCCGTAATCCATCGAGTTGTGATTTTTTGGCCTGAATTCGCTGCGCCAGACGTGTTTCCAACCTGGCAAACCTCCTATCGGTATCGGATAACTCTATCTATTATATATCCGATATACATGGTGTGAAAGATGGCGCCTTAACCTGGGCGGTGGGTGGGCCTGGTTGCCTGAAGGTGCAGCACCTTCAGGTTGAACGCCACTGGCGTTCAATCCGGGCGGGCGGGTGGGATAATCGCTGGCCGACCAGCGCGTTTCGGCTTCACCCGAATCTTCGCCCGAAAGCCCGCGCCGACCCTTCGCAATGGTCGTTGTCGCTGGCAGCCTATCACAAATGGAGGGCTTCTCCCCAGCGGGAAGAAGCCCCTGCCATACGGCCTGTGGCCGCTTCTGCTGCCAGGTATCGCCAACCTGGTAACTGGAACGGTCTAATAGCCGCGTTTATCCAACCAATACGGCTTATCATCCCGCTGGCGTCGC
>CAADGU010000547.1 GCA_900696625.1 uncultured Chloroflexota bacterium
ATTCTCCAATTTTGATGTCTGGTTCCATACCAAACATATCAAACAGGGTAAAGGCCAGGATGCCGCCCGGCTCCAGATGCTCATAAAAACGGCGCATCGTTTGTTTGGCCTCTTCATAATCCAACACGAGCATGAATGAGCCGCAGGGAATGAAAATGGTGCGGTACTTTTTCGGTAACGCCATCATCCGCATGTCTTGCAGATAGAGGGTGGGGTGGAAGCCTTTGGCTTCTGCTTTGCGGCGGCAGATTTCCAGCATGTCGGGTGACAGCTCCAGCCCGTCTACGTCCAAACCATAATCCAGAAAACGCACCAGCAGCCGCCCGGTGCCGCAGCCAATATCCAGCGCCGGGCCAGGATTTTGCTCCAGCACTTGCCGGAAAAAGTCATGATCCCATTGCGGTTCGTCGCCGCCGCTCAAATCCCACGTTTCCGCGGCAATACCTGTCCAAATCATTGTTTGATCCATTCTGTTTGTTCTCCTAAACTGTGATTTATGATGCATGAAATTCTTGGTCACGCATCACGCATCACGCCTTTAATATCCGCTGCCCCCGCCTCAGGCAGCTTTGTTCCAGTGATTGGCGGAGGGTGGCACGGCCGTCCGCATCCACCGCCTCTACCATTTCCACCCCCTTGCGCCACACCTCCTCACGCCAGCCGGTGAGCATTTCCACCACCAGCCACTCATCCATCCGCCCGCCCAACCAATCCACCAGCGCCAGCAGCGGCGATTCCCGCTTGACCACCTCATCCTGCACCTGGTCTATCGTTTCGGCGATGATCTCGTTGACCAGGCAATAATCCTGGTAACGGCCGTCTCGCTGCGCCGGGGTGAGCGACGGCCACTCTTCATGCAGCACGTCATACAGCGTCAGCGCCAGGTCATAGTTGATGTGGGTATTGACGCCCAGAAAGAGATGTTGCAATACATTGGCCTTTTTCTGCCCGGCGGCATCAAACGCATATTGCCAGACGGGCGATGCCTGACTCTGCCCCTTGTCATACACATCAAGCGCCACGAAATAATAGTCGGCAAAACGATTCAGCAGGCCATTTACCCAGGTGGGGTCTTGGAAACGGCCGTCGGCCACCGCTGCCAATGTATTCGCCGTCATCGTTCGATAACATTGCAAAAATATCGCCCGCCGGTCTTTATCCTGTTGCCAGTTATCAATCTTTTCTTGCATTTGGTTGAGAAGTAGGTCGTTCATTGCTGGTTTGTTGTGGGTAGCAAATTCCCTCTTGACAATATACGATTATCCACTATTATATAGACGTATCAACACACGATTATCGTATGCTAAAAGGATGGTCATATGAAACAAATCAGTATCCAGATTGCCGATGAGACCGCCCGCCAGATTGCCTGGTTAGCCGAGTATTGGGGCTACACGGCGCAACGGCACAACACGGCCGTCATCGAGCGCACCGTCAATACCATTTACATGTTGGAGGTCGGCTGCGAAGATTATCGCCGCCGGCTCCAGGAAGTGGGCGTGGATGCGTCCAACACAGGTGAAACCCAATTATGAACGAACAATCGCATACCCAACTTGTTACCAACCAGATTCCCGAATTCTTGCACGTCATGGAAACATCGCTGCGTTCCGGTTACAGCGTCAGCCAAAGCCTGGAAATCGTGGTAAAAGATATGAATGGCGCATTGGCCGCCGAAGTGCAGCAGGTTTTGGACGATCTCAAAGCGGGCACGCCCTTCCTGCAAGCCTTTGACAACTGGTTGAGCCGCTGCCCCAGCCTCGACCTTGACTTGACGGTTGCCACCCTGCATGAGCAGCTAGAAGCGGGCGGCAATCTGGCGAACAAATTCCAATTTGTAGCCCAGGTCTTGCCCAAGCTCAAACGAGTGGGCTGATTTTCAGACCTGACAGGTTTCCAAAACCTGTCAGGTCTGAAAATCCGGGTTCTTCCAGGTGTACGGCGTGGTATACGTCAGCAACTTGAAGCCCCGTTTCAGCAGGATGGGGCGGCTCATGTCGCTGGCGTCTACCATCAGAAAGCGGTAGCCACGCTGCATTGCTTCCTGAGCGCGGGCGGCGACAACGGCCGTATACAACCCCCTGTTCCGGTACTCGGCCAACGTAGCCCCACCCCATAACCCGGCAAACTGGCTGTTGGTGGGGAAGTTGATCCAGGCGGCACATACCGGCTTGTCATCCACATAAGCTACATAAATGCTCCAATAATCGGGTTGATCGGCCAGATTTTGCCGCAGTTGTTTTTCTAGCCAGTCATAATTGTCGTCATAGACTTCGGCTAACACGGCCGTGACATCCCGCACCTGTTCAATGCCAATTCGGCGCACATCGGCCGTCACCGGCTGCAAATAAACCGGTGGGCAGTCGGTCAGGTCCAACACCAGCAGCCCTTCTTTCTCGTCCCCGGTGAGGCCATGCGCTGTGAGCCGCTCCTTCAAGTCCGGCGGCGTGTCGTGGTCATAGGTCTTCCACTCAAACCCATAACCGCCCCATTCTTGAAACCGGGTGATTTGCTCGGCGATCACCCGGTCGGCATTCGCCTCATTCAGCCTGCTGTAAATGACAAAACTGAGCCGTGACCGATCATGGCTCACCTGCCGCACAACCTCCGGCGTTACCTCAAGTTTATAAGATGGGTGCTCGGCGTTTCTGCGTTCTTGTTCGTCATACAAAGCCAGAATTTCTGTTACGTTCATTGGTTGCCTGCCTTTTGTGTTCTATTTCATCCAGAATAAAAAAGTAGCCTTTGCTTTCAAATTGTTTGGCAAACCCCACCTTTTTCGCTGTGTGTATTGAGCCGAGGTTACCGGCGGCGCAAATCCACCAGATGTCTCGGAAGCCTTGCGGCAGGGCATATTCTATCGTCGCGGCGGCGACAACGGTTGCCAGCCCTTTGCGGTAATGGTCGGGGTGAGTTTCGATGCCAATTTCGCAAGCCGTGCCGCTGATCACATCGGTACTACAAGTGCAAACAATACGGCCCGAAGCGGCTGCGTGGCCGCCACGCCGTTCGCCGTCCCACAGCGCACAAAACCCAAAATCCCGTTCCCCAAAATCAGCCAGCGGTTTCACCTCGAACTGGTAGGCGTCGGCTGGTTGGTTGGTGATCACGGCCGTGTCCAACGGCCGTACCACATAACCCGCCGGAACCATTTCCCGCCAGTTTAGCCGCTGCTTCTGGCACAGGTAATGGTAAGCCTGGTCCGGGATGGGCGGCCAACGCCAATCGCCAAACAACGTTTCCAGCCGGTGTAGCCAGCTATCACCTACAAACGTCAGGTCAATTTCGTCCAGTGTGGCCCCTGGCCCATCACCCACGAAGATGGTCGCCTGGAAAATCTGTTTCAGAGCGGCATTGAAGACGTCATTATCGGGATCACCAGCTAAAAATTGCAGCTCTTTGGTTGACATAAAGCCAGACTGGGGCCGGTTTACATCGTCCACATAGATACGTCCGGGCAGGTCGTGGTTGAGCACGGCCGTGGCAAACAAATGCATCGCCGCTAATTCCCGAAACAACGGGCGGGCAGCTTCAAACTCGGTTGGTTTCAATTCGATCAACTCAACACCTCGTTGTGTTACAGGGTGAACCGTTGTGGAAAACCCCAGACAATGTGTGTGGTCACGGCCGTTTCAAACCGCACCACCTCTAAATGCTTCGGTTTCGGCTGCATCAGATCATTCTCAACTTTTTTCCAGCCAATCCAATGCCGGATAGTCACCACCAAATAAGACCTGCAAAATGGGCCGCCACAGCGTATCGCCATTTTTACTGTTGGACAGCATCACAACGGCCGTTCCCTCATCAGGGAAACCCAGTGTGAAGGCTTTAAAGCTGCCATTATCACCCCATTGCCAGAAGGCCAGGCGATTACCACCCGTTTGCAGGCCCCAACCCAATCCCCAGGCAACATCTGGCAAAAGCTCGGGTTGTGCCAGGGGCCAATCATCACGCCGGGTCACATTCCAGTTAACCTGCACCTGGGGCTGCCACATTTGGGCAATGGTTCCGGGCTGTAAACAGGCCGGATTGGAGGGTTGTGGGTTGAGCAGGGAGCGGAGGAAACGGCCGTAATCCGCTGCTGTGGTCATTAAGCTGGCAGCGGCATACATTGTTTTCCACTCAGATTGTCCCTCTGTTTGGCCTTGCTTGTCATGTTTGGTGGCTAGATGCAACCCGGTAATTTCCTGGTTGGTCAGACCGCTGTGAGCCATTCCCAATGGCTCTAGCAACCTCTCTCGCATCAGGGATGCCGGTTGTTGGCCCATCACCCGTGCCACGATTTTTTGCAGCAGGTGATACCCATCACCAGAGTAGGAAAAGCGCGCACCAGGCGTAAAGAAAAACTGAAGCGGCTCACCCGCATCTGTCCAATTGCGAAACCCGGCGGTGTGGCTGAGGATGTGACGCAGCGTTAGTTGGTGCAAAAGCGGGTCGTTTGGTACATATCCAAACAGGAATTCTGCCCCATCCCCGTCCTGGTCAAATAATCGTTCCGCGCGCCGCTCCGCTTCTGACAGATAGGTTAAAAGTGGCGTGTCCAGGTCAAATACGCCGGCTTCTACCAGTTGCAACACGGCCGTCGCAAACAACGGTTTGGTCAAAGAGGCCGCTTCAAAAACCGTTTCCGTCGTCACCGCTTCCTTGGTGGTTATGTCGGCAACGCCATACCCCTTCTCCCAAACTATCTCGCCTGCCTGAATGATGGCTAAAGAAAGGCCAGGGACCACGGCCGTTTCCATCCAGGCTGGTAGCTGCTTATTTAGTTCGGCAATTGCTTGTCTCATCGAGTTATCCTTCTAATAGCTGTTGATACAGCTTGACATAATTCTTGTGCCGCCAGTCGGTGATACGGCCGTGTGCCACCGCTTCTTTCACCGCACAACCCGGTTCATGGGCGTGCGTGCAGTCGTTAAAGCGGCACTGCCCCACCACGTCCACCAGGTCGGGATAGTAGGCAATCAGTTCATCCGGGTCAAGGCCAATCAGCCCCATGTCGCGGATACCGGGGGTGTCCACCACATAACCGGCGTCCGCAAAGGGTAACATAATCGCCTGTGAGGTGGTGTGCCGCCCTTCCTGTCGCTTCAGGCTGATGGTTTGTGTGCGCAGGTCGAGCGTGGGTTCTACGGCCGTCAACAACG
>CAADGU010000548.1 GCA_900696625.1 uncultured Chloroflexota bacterium
ACCTGGAGTGTCACCGTCTGGCCCACGCTGGCGCGGGTGACGATGTAACCCAGCAGGTCATCAAACTGATTAACCGGCTGGTCGTCAATTTTGACAATGACATCACCGCCAATAAAGACATCAAAGCCGTCAATTTGGGTAGTGCCGCTGCTGCCGCGCAGACCGGCTTTGGCTGCCGGGCCGCCGGTCAACACTTCCTGTACCAACACACCCCGTTGGGAAGCGTCCAACCCCATAGCCACCGCCACATCACCGGATAGTTGGCTGCCGGAAATACCCAGCCAGGCCGTTTGCACCGAGCCGGTTTCAATGAGTTGCGGCGCTACCCGGCTCACAATGTTGGCCGGCACCGCGTAGCCCACGCCGTTAAAGCTGGGCGTCAGGCTCAGGCTGGTGGGGTCGGTCTGAATGGCTGTATTGACGCCAATCACTTCCCCGGCCAGGTTGAGCAGCGGGCCGCCGGAATTACCCGGATTGATCACTGCGTCCGTCTGGATGATGTTGGGGATGTTAAAACGCGCGCCACCAGGAGCGGTTGCGCCGGGCAAGGCGCGGCCCAAACCGGAGACGATGCCGGTGGACATGGAACCGGCTAACCCATACGGGTTGCCAATGGTGGCTACCAACTGCCCCACTTCCAACGTATCTGAACTGCCAATGGACAAGGGGAACAGCCGGTCAGCAGCCACATCCACTTTGATTACCGCCAGATCAGAGCCGGGGTCTGTGCCCACAACGGTAGCCGCCGCTTCTGTACCATCGGCGAAGATGACGGTGATTTTAGTTGCACCCGCCACCACATGGTTGTTGGTGATGATGTGCCCTTCTTTGTCATACACAAAACCGGAACCTTGCCCGTAAGAAGGAATCTGCGGCCTGTTTTGGCCTTCCGGCAGGTTTTCAAAGAAATCACGGAACTCTTCGGGAATATCTTCGTGTTCGGGAATGTCGGGGATCTGCCCTTCCGGTAATTGGTAGACGGTGGCGGAACCAGAACTAACCACCTGAATGTTGACTACGCCGGGGTTGGCCTGTTTGTAGATGTTGACGTAGGTTTGTTCGGTCACAACGTCGGTGGCTACGGCCGTGTCCGGAACCCGCTGCACCACCGGCGCTTGCACATCCACCGCCGGCACAATGCCCGTCTCCACCTGTGTGGTCGTCTCGCCCCCACCCGTCAGCATCGGCACGGTTCTTTCTTGCGTCAGGTTGCCACAACCTGTGGTTATCAACAAAATCAAAATAAAAACAATTGGAAAAGTTTTAACCTTGTTCAAAGTTGTTTCTCCTTCGTCTATGTAGCGCCAGTTGACAACTTGCGCTACGCATTTCATTTTACAGAACACCAGCGATTTTCCCTCGTATTTGTAAAAAATGTATGAAAGCGATGTAATTTCAAGGTGAGAGTTTAGCCTGACGGCCGTGGTTTGTTAATGAGAGTTGCTGTAGAACGAAGGTCATCATGCCCCAACGCCAAAGATCGCGTAAGATACGTTTAATGCAACAGCAATATGATTATGCGCAAGACTCACGGATAGTCTGGGTTATCCTGACGCCATCCCTCTTCCTTTTGTGGATGTTTTTTCTGGGGCTGGCGTGGGTGTCACATGCCTCAGATGCACGAGGCATTTTGCTGGTCATCTCGCTGCTTACCTGGCCTTTACTGATGTGGGGCATCCTGTTCCTGGTGTTGTCAGCCATGCGGGTGCAGTTGCAAGAAACGGCCGTCACCCTACACCTACGCCACCACACCCAAACCATTCTCTATGACAGCATCACGGCCGTCAGCCAAAACCGGCTCTTCCTCATCATCCACACCACCCACGGCCGTTACTTCATCGAGCGCTCCATCCAACGCAGCCCTTATCTGGTAGCCGAACTCAAACGGCGTGCCCCGGCGCTGCGCCAGGCCGCCGTCCAATACGTTACTAATCCTCTTCCCCGCCACCTGACGGGCAAATCTTCCATGTTCCTCATGGGTTTTGGGTTGTTCCTCGTGTTTGGGATCGTTGCCGTGGGGATAACAACGGTGAATGACAATGAGACATCGGGGCAAATGACCCGCTGGCTGGTTGGTCTGTTTTGCGCCTTTTTTGGTTTGTTGATGCTTTACCTGGCGCTGTTTGAATTTCCCTGGCGCATTACCTTTACCACCAACCAGATCAGGCTGCGCTATGTGCTGCGCCAGCGGCATTTTGCGGCTGCCGATCTGCAAGATGCCCGTGTAGTGCAGCAAATGGTGACGTACAAGGGTGTGACACGGCCGTCTTACTCCCTACGCCTCACCTTTGCCAACGGCCGTATCCTGACCATCCAGCAAGACCAGATTCAACAATCACTACTGGAATTCCTGCCCGTGTTGGAACACCACTACCAGATCAAACCTGTCCACCACCGCGAACAGCAAATGGTACCCTTTCGCCGTTTTGGTTATGGTTCACAAAACGACTTTCGCTGGTATTTTGAACGGGAAAGCCGGGTGCAGCCAGCGACCGTGGCCGAGATATGCCACTGGTTGAAGCAGTGCCGTTACGTCTCTGATCACGAGCAATTTAATGCCCGCGACCATTGGCTGCATCCGGTGGAATTTGAAACGACTCGCCAGGGCGACTGTGAAGACCACGCGCTGTGGGCCTGGCGCAAACTGGTAAAACTGGGCATCCCGGCCGAATTTGTGGTCGGTGAGGCTAAATGGGCCGACGACCATCCCACCGAGGCCCATGCCTGGGTGACGTTTACGCGGGACGGCCGTGCCTATCTGCTAGAAGCCACCGCCAAAACAAAGATGATTTACCCCCTGGAAACCACCGCTAACCTCTACCACCCCTGGTACAGCATTGACCAGGATTTCCAAACCTACCAGCACAACCGCTACGTCAAAGCGGGTCACAACCTGTCGCCCAGTGGCGTGATGCGTGATGCGTGATGCGTGACCGGAATGGTCTCGCGCATCACGCATCACGGCTTGTCAGTTTCGGTTATTTTGTTTACGCCCGTGGCCGGGCCAGGACAATGCCCAACCCGGTAAACACCAGAGCCATCACCACAAACAGCACCAGGATGAACGGCACGGAACCGGGGGTAGTTTGGATGTGTTGCAGGTTTACGGCCGTAGGCCCAAAGAACTGGAAGCGATAATCCTCCACTTCGCCGCCCTGGGCCACGCCGCTGACCAGGTTATGCAAGGCCACAGCGCCGTTAACGGCCGTGGGACAGCCATTGGCATCCACCGTCATATTGCCAAAGCGGGGGTCATGGGGCGGGAACAGGCGGAAGCGGGCGAACAGTTCTGTGGGGAAGTTACCGCCGTAAGCGGCCGATGTGGGGCTGGTGAAGGTAAACTGCTGCCCCGTCAGGTTGCTTACCGGGGTTAACAGTACCAATTCACTGACGCCGCCGGTTGTGGGCTGCGCCTCAAACGTGCCATTCTGATTCCAATCTACCCAGCCCACCAGGCAGCCGGTTCCGGTCACGTCCACATTCACATACCCTGTACCCAGGCCCCAGTGGTACGCACCGCCGCCACCGCTGCTCTGGACGACGCCGTCTTCATCGTCATTGCCATCATTGTCATCGCCGTCGGCTACGGCCGTACTCTGCCCATTGGGGTCTACATCCGGCGCTACCGATTGGCCCAGGTACAAACCCGGTACCACCACGTGGCGCGGCCCATCGGCGGCCATGCTGGTGCGGTAGCTGTCCGGCAAATCGCCCAGGTCAATGCCGGAGAGGAAACCAAAGTCCACATCGGTGGCGCTGGGGCCAATGGTGACGCTGCGGAACGTAATGGGGCCGCTGGTGATGGTGGGGTCCAGGCCCACCAGGTTGGGCGCATTTTGGTTGACGGCAACCATGTACGTGCCGGCGGGCAGGCCGGTAAAGGTGTAATCGCCATTGGCGTCAGTGGTCGTCAGGCCAATGTAGCGGTTATCCCCCGTCGTACTGCAATCATCATCCGCGCCGCAATACCACAGGTACAGCGTCACGCCAGGGTACCCATAGTTCTCAGTTGGGTCTTGGGTAGCATTGTTGTTGGGGTCAAAGAAGACCGTGCCGCTGATATTGAACGCGCCGGTAAAGCGGTAGCCAAAGTCCACATCCAGATCACAATCAGTACAGGCATTCCCACCAATAGAAATCACCTCGCCGTTGTTTATGACGATATTGGCCGCCTCGCCGTTGATGCTGCCATCCGGGTCATACGTTTGGGTCAGGCCGGCCGGAATCTGGGTGGATTCCACGCCGACAAAGTAGGTGTTGTCTGCCAGACCGGCAAAGCTGTAGTAGCCATTGATGTCGGTGGTGGTGGTGAGAACGGCCGTGCCACTATTACACGGCGAACTGGTGCAGAGGTACATGGTGACGCCGGCAATGCCCGCTTCACTTCCGCCCCGCTGGCCGTTGTTATCATCATCCAGCCACAGCGTATCACCAATAACGCCCAATGGCCGGTAGCCAAAGTCACGGCTGCGGTCAATCTGCCCCAGCGCCAGCGTCAGCGTGGACGCTGAATCACAGTCAGCGCCGCTGCACACGGCCGTCAGGTCAGGGTCGCCGGTTTGGGTATAACCCGCAGGCAGCGTACCGGTATCCACCACCACCACGTAGCCATCAGTCCCGGTGCGTGGCAGCAGGCCGGTGAAGGCATAATAACCGCTGGCGTCTGTAGTGGTGGTCGCCACCAGCGCGCCGGGGGTGCAGGTGAGGGCGCCACTGCACTGGTACAGAGACACGGTCACATTGGCAATGCCCGGTTCACCGGGGTCCTGGTCGCCATTGCCGTTATTGTCCCGCCAGATAAAGTCACCAATGGCGCTGGAGGCGTAGCCAAAGTCGGCGTCGGCATAATTTTGACCGGCGGCCAGCATCACCTGGTGCGAATTTTGGGCGGCGTTGTAGGCAGCGCCGCTGTTGGTGAGCGTTTGCCCCGCTAGCGGTTGGCCGGCGCCAAAGTTGGCCGGCGCTACCTGCACAATGTAGTTCCCGGCAGCCAGATTGGCGAAAAGGTAATTGCCGCTGCCATCGGTGGTAGTGGAAGCAACCAGGGCGTCTTCGGCGTCAATGATACCGTCGCCGTTTTCATCCTGATACAGGTATACCACCACACCGGATGCCGGGCTTTCGCTGCCTTCCTGCACACCGTTGGCGTTGCTGTCATACCAGACAGTGTCGCCAATGGCAGCAAAGCCGCGTGGTTGGTAGCCAAAGTCTACAGTATTTATGCCGGTTGTAGTCAGCGTCACAACCTGCTGGTTGTCACAAATGGTGCAGGTTCCCGTTTGATCGGGATCGGCCGTTTGCACGTAACCCGCCGGAATGGAAGAGGTAGCCACCCGAACCAGATATTGGTTGCCATTCCCGGCCAGATTAGTGAATTGGTAGAAGCCGTTGGCGTCAGTTGTTTGTATATCTAGCAGGGTATCACCGCTGTCTACCACGCCATTGCCGTTCAGGTCACGGAACAGCTGCACCTGGACTCCACTGATCCCTTCTTCGCCACCATCCTGGTCACCGTCGCCATTCCAATCAGTAAAGATAGTGTCACCGATGGTCAGGCCACCGGTATAACCAAAGTTGTAGGGGCCGCTTACCTGGCGGGCAACCAGGGTGATGGCGTTGGTCTGATTGTCACAAGAGCCACCGCAGTTGACGCCCGGTACATCCGGATCGCCGGACTGGCTCATGCCCGATGGCGTGGTGACACCCACGTAGTAGGTACCGGCGTTCAAATTGCTGTAGACGTAACGGCCGTTACTATCCGTCGTTGCCAATACAGCGCCAGGCGTGGCACTATTACATGGTGTGGTGGTGCAAAGGTAGACGCTTACATTGGGGATGGGTTCTTCGTCCGCATCCCACACCCCATCGGCGTCCCGGTCGTTCCAGACATAACCGATGATAGCCCCCTGTGCATCGGGGTCACGATAACCAAAGCTCACGGCCGTGACGTTCTCCCCACTGGTAATGTCATTAAACGTATTCAGGTTAGCTGTGTCGCTGTTCCACTGCCCGTCGCAAGTACCGCAGGCAATTCCGGCGCCGTTTCCGGCTGGGGCGGGGTCGCCAGTACGGGTACTCATACCGGCAGGCAGGGTAGATTCCAACGCCTTGACGTTGTAATAACCAGGGCGCAAGCCGCCGAACAGATAGCTGCCATCAGCGGCTGTTTGTTGCGTAGATAGTAACACCCAGGTGCCGCCATTTTGCGCATTGGCACAATCCTGATTCGTCGCTCCAGCCGTGGCTGGCGTCAGCAGTTGGTAAGCCCCGTTTCTGAGTGCGTAACAGCCGTATAATTGCATCGTCACGCCGGGAATACGGCTGTCTGCACCGTCATAACCGGTGAGGCCTGTCCACTGGTTGGCAGCATTGCTTTCCGCCCAAACCACCCCGGCAATGGAACCGGGTGCGTTAATGGACACGGAAGCTGTGTCGCTGGCGTCGTTCACCGGCCGGCCTGTGCCAAACTGGCCGTTGATAGAGGTAGCCGTATTGACAGTAGAAGCCACAGTTGCCAACGCCCGGAAGACCACCGTAACGGTTTTTGAGCCACCGGCATAGAGCGGCCCCAGATTGTCCCAGGTGATCGTACCCGGCGTCTGGCTGGAGGGTGGTGGAGCGGCAGAGACAAATTCCAGGTAAGTAGCATCATAGGTATCGGTCAGCGGCAATTCCGTGATCGTCGTAGCCGCGCCGCCACACAACTGGTCGGTGGTAATAACGTAGGCAATTGCATCCAGGCCAATGTCGCCCCGGTTGGCCGGAGTACCAGTGCCACTGCCAATGGCCCGCACCTCAGAGAAGTTGTTTTGGAAATTACTCCACTGCCAGCCACCACCGGGCGGCGTCAGCGTTTGATTGATGATGTAATCGGCGCCACTACCGCCGCTGGCAAAGAAGCCGTTTCCGGTATAGGTCAAGGTTTCGGCAACGGCGTTATTGCGATAAACAACCAGTTGCAGATATTCGCTGGCGTTGTTTTGCAGATCTTTCATCTCGCGCACATGCGCCAACAAACGGACACTGGTGATAGCTCCGGTCTGCCCCCCAACGTTAAAACCGCTTATGCCTACATCGTCTTGATTGTTGGATAAAATTGTATAGGCAAAATTACCATCCGGCTGACCGAGTAACCCGGCCGGGATATTTTGCCAGGCAGAGTTACCGCTGCCCGATGGGGGAGTGCCGTCGGCAGGGGGTTGCACGGTGGCCCATAGGGTGTAGGTGCAGAACCCCTGGGCCGTACCATCACCGGGTAGTTTGTTATACAGGTCAATGGCGTATTGCACCGTTTCGCCCACATAGGCGGGATCGGGGGTTGTCAGGCGCTTGGCCAGGGTAAGGGATGGGCCAAAACCAAAATCAACCGTATTGTCATTAACCGGGTTAGGGTTCGTGCTGGTTGGATCCAGCGCCACAGCCCGTGTTTGCGGCGTCGTGGGGCCGTATCCGGTGGGCAGGTCAGTATCGGCCGCGTCTACCACAACGATGTAACGGCCGTCTGGCAAGTTCGCAAATGTATATCCACCCGCGCCACCGGTGGTTGTTGTTGCCACCTGTGGGTCACTGTCATCCAGTATGCCGTTGCCATTGGCATCGTAATAAAGGGTCACGCCAATGTTGGCAATGCCCGTTTCCGCGCCGCCGTCTTGAATGCCATCGCCATCCAGGTCGCGCCAGACAAAGTCGCCAATACTGTTATTGCCCGGCACCACATTGGTGGTACACGCTTCCGCAAATGGCGCGCCTCCACCCAGGCTGGCCTGGGCGCAGTTTTCAATAAACGGCGAGCCGGTATACGTCAGCGGCACACGCGCCTGGAAAGTGGCAAAGTTGCCGGTGGAAGCGGCGGGCAAAGTGTCATTCAGCCACCACTGGATCATCACCAGGTTATTTGGCCCGCTGCTGGTGACAGTACCAGGGTCGGTCAGGCTCCAGGTGGAGCCGCTGTCGGTGGAGTAACGGATGGTAACGCCCGTGTTGGGGTTGAAATTCAGCGTAGCTGCCGCTGAACTGCCGATGTACTCCATGCCCTGCGGTACGGTATCGGCAATCACCAGGGGAGTAGAGCCACCCGTACTCATGCCCAAACCAAAACCGGTACTGCCGACGTTGGCAAAAGGAATGTTGTAGGTAGTGGTGCTGCCCAAGGGGATATTGGTGGGGGCGCTGGTTTTATCCAGCGTCACCTGCGGCGCGGAACTGACTACCGGGGGAATGCCGGTACCATAGTCGCCATTAAACTTTTCATTGTCGTAACCGGAGGCCACTTCCTGGTATGGCGAAAGGCCGGTGGCGCAGGGGCCGTTCAAAGCCATGAAGGTGTAAAACACTTCACCACGCACGCCATTGTTGTCGCTGGGCAGGTTGGTGAAATAAAGCGGGCCGCCGTAGGGCGC
>CAADGU010000549.1 GCA_900696625.1 uncultured Chloroflexota bacterium
GGCATACCGAGGCAGAGGGGGTGTACGGCCGTGTTTGGTTCCGCCGCCACACTGTCCACCACCGGCGCGGCGCAAAACATCTTCGACGCCGTCATCAACTCCGCATGAATCTCCAACCCAATAATCGCTTCGTATGTACTCATTCACTCTCTCGCTCAATTTGTTGAATCAAGTTTTCAACTTCCCGAATAATTTGAGGAAGGTTTGGCTGGCTAAAACTCATGCCGGGCGCGGGAATGCGGTTATGTTTGATGTCAGGCGCAATGTGCTTGTGGTGTGGGTGTGTGCTTTGCAGGGCTGGTTCATTTGGATGGGGTTGAGGATCATACCAAAATAGCTTGTCCTCACCCTGCCAGATTTCGTAGCCATACCAATCAAGCATGGCTGGCAAACGATGAGACAGAATGCGTTCACGCACTATCACACGAAAATCATGGGCAAAGTAAAGCTCACCAGTAACGCGGGCTAAGGACGAGCCACGACGGACAAACGTGACTGTTGAACGATGCACTGATGGAAACTGGTCGGGCAGTGTGTACAAAAACAGTTCGTAGTCTTCTGCCGAACGGAGAGGGTTGTTCATACGGCCGTGCGAATAAGCCCCGAAAGGCTGGCTGTCTGCTTCTGAATTCGTTGAATTGCATTCCGATATTCAGCCTGGCGTTCCAGCCAGGTCTTATACACACTGGCCCACTCGCCAAAGTCCAATACCCAGGCATCATCTTCCGGTTCTTCACCGTTCATATAAGCTGGGTAAAACGTCTCTGAACGAATCCCATATTTTCGTTCAAATTCCAAAAGCTCTTCTTCAAGCGCATGAATATCCGTCAAAATCTCATAGGGCGTCATATATCACCTCCCACATATAAATCATATCCGATCAGTCTGATTTCTTGCTTCCATCAAAAGCATCAAGGGCTACTATCTGCAATTATCCAGGGATCAGTTCCTGCGGGACGTGTGAGCGTATAAACGATAGCTTGATTGACAACGGTATTGTCAGGCTTTGTTAAGGCCAATACTACTTCAACAGATGCTGCTGTATCGGTTTCAGTGATAACTTCAACTTTTAGAGGCTCAACCTACTAAAGGAAATCCAATACTGACAATACGGAGTGTATCCGGTTGGGTGCTTATTAACACGATAATCTCCTGATAGTCTTTCCCATGCATTTTGACAGTTGTTTTTGTCTAGCAAACTAAAGTAGCTGGTGACAAATGCCTCAGAATCTCTTAGTTCTCTTTGTTTTTGTGTATTTGAATACAAATACCAGCAACCAGCCACTAACAGAGCTATTACAACAACAATCACACCCAAATAAACATCACTAAAATCACCACCATTTGTTGACGTGCCAGAGTACTCCTCGTGAGGGTCAGAGTAAGGGTAATCCTCATGGGGATTATGGCTATTGATTAGTTCTAGCAATCCAGAGTTCTGGATTATCACAGGCCTTTCATACGAAATCTGCTTTACAAGCTCACCTAACTGACCACGACGCTCAAAATAAGACACCAACTCTCGAGCAAACCCTCTCCGCGTAGTTTCTACACCAACATTTTCTGGCTCAACGCTGAGATATAAACAAAGATCCTTCATTTCATCAAGATTATATGCCTCAGCAATCAAATCGCGTAATTGGTTCTTTTGTATATCGCTCAACTCAGCCATGTCTATACTTGCCTCTTGGTCAGATTCAAACCTCTATCGTTTCTACCTCATAAGGCTGGATAAGGACATCGGCAGGAATGCCAAGACCCGACTGTAATTTGCGGATCATGTTTAGGGACAACGGCCGTTTTCGATTCAGCACCTCGGACACCCGCGCCCGTGAACCAATGTACGGTTCCAAATCGCTCCGACTCAACGACTGGCTTTCCATCATGTGGATGATGGCCTCTACCGGGTCCGGTGGTGATATGGGATGATGTTTCTCTTCATACGCTTCCACCAACGTGATCAAAATCTCCAATTTATCCCCATCTCGAGAACCAACTTCAGCCAGCCACAGTTGGTCAATTTCTGCCAGTGCGTCTTCGTAGTCTGTTTCTGTTCGGATTGGTTTAATCTCCATTTCTACACCTCAAATAGTCGTTGCATCAATTTTGTCATAATCCCGGTGTGTGCTGATAAAACGATGGGAAATGCCCTTGTTATCGTTTTTCATCAAACCATTGTCGCAGAAAAGACAGTAAATCTTCCAGGTTTGTCACGGTAGAGAGTTCCGGTATTTCCTGATCTGGCAGGTGCATATGATGTGGGGCAGTGACAATGGCAGGCCAGTGTGGTGTATTGTCCCAACGCCGACGCAAGCCGCCGTCCGTTTCCATCCAGTGGTAAGCATATTTGCGGCTGCCATCAGCAAACAAGTAATCACGTAATGTTAACCGGCTGCCATCTTGCAACACGGCCGTCATTTGCAGCAAATACGCCTCACCCTCCTGCTCGTAACGAAGCACAGCCCAGGAGGTGAACAGGTCACGGTTTTTGTCAAAGAGGTGTAACATGGGAGAGTTAGCCTGTGGTCAGGGTTTTTAATTGGGACTCGACGGCCGTCACCGCCTCCACATACCATTGCCATTCCACGTAGTCATCATCAGCCGCATAATCTTCAACGCCTTCCTGCTCATAATTCTGCCGCATCTGAGCCAATGAGAGGTTTCGTTTGTTTTCCAATTGTTTGATAGCGGCCTGGTAACGCGCCAGCCGGCCTAACAAGATCATTCGCGCTTGCTGCCGGGCGGCCGTCATGGGGTCTGGATACCCTAAAGATTGCAAAATACTGTCAACGGTATAAACGTGCTGAGTTGTCATAATATTTTACCTTTGTGAGCGTTCTTACTATGCTTTACGCACTACGGCTGTATATCAAGCTGCTTCTGTAACGACGGCAGAACTTCTAGGATGTGATGCTGTAAATGTTCCAAAGCCATGGTCAGTTCTGCGGCTGTTTCCTGCGCGCTGTTGGCATCTGTACGGTAACTATCGGTTCGTAAGACGGTCAACAATTCCAGCACATTTTCCGCCTCATTCTCAATTTCTTGTAAGTGCATTGCCACCAGCCCTGATTGCTCTTGTAAATCCAAAAGCTGGCTTGCTTCTTGCCAAATATCTTGAGTTATGGTGGTTTCCATCAGCGTGCCCATGCTCCAAAGTTTAACAGATTTTTACCCATGCCGGCGCATGAAGCGTTCCAGACGGTTGAGGGCGTCTTCGATTTTTTCGTAGGCGGTGGCATAGCTGGCGCGCATGAATCCCGCCCCGCTCGGCCCAAACGCTTCGCCAGGTACCATGGCCACCTCCTCCTCTTCCAACAGCTTCATAGCAAACTCGTCGCCGCTCATACCGGTGCGGGCGATGGAGGGGAAGGCGTAAAACGCGCCACGTGGCTCAAAGCAGTCCAGCCCCAATGCGTTGAAGCCATCCACAATCAGGCGGCGGCGGCGGTCATATTCGGCGCGCATCGCTTCCACGTGTTCTTCGGCGGCGGGGGTGAAGGCGGCCAGGGCGGCCATCTGCCCGGTAGTGGGGGCAGACATGATGGTGTATTGATGCACCTTGCGCATCGCCCCTAGAATTTCCGGGTTGGCGCAGGCGTAGCCGATGCGCCAGCCGGTCATGGCATAATCTTTGCTGAAACCACCCAGCAAGACGGTGCGTTCGGCCAGACCGGGCAGGGCGGGCACACAGGTGTGGGGGATGCCATACACCAGCCGGTCATAAATCTCGTCGGAGATAATGAGCAGGTCATGTTTTTGGGCTACGGCCGTGACCTCCATCATCCTCTCTCTTGTCATCACCGCCCCCGTAGGGTTGTTGGGGTAGCCCAGCAACAGCGCCTTCGTGCGCGGCGTGATGGCCGCCTCTATCGCCTCGGCCGTGACCATAAAATCGTTAGACATGGTGGTAGGCACATAGACGGGCGCCCCCCCGGCAAAACTCACTTCCGGGCCATAGGCCACAAAACAGGGTTCGGGAATGATCACCTCGTCGCCGGGGTTGAGTACGGCCGTACACACCAGATACAACGCCTCACTCACCCCCACCGTGACGATGATCTCATTTTCCGGGTCATAACTCACCTGGTATTTGGCCGCCAGATTTTGCGCCAACGCCCGCCGCAGTTCAATCGTACCGCTGTTGGAGGTGTAGGCCGTCTCGCCCCGTTGCAGCGAGGCAATGCCCGCCTGCAAAATGGGCGGCGGCGTCACAAAATCCGGCTCGCCAATGCCCAACGAAATGACATCTTTCATAGTGGCAGCAATATCAAAAAATTTGCGAATGCCCGAAGGCGGGGCCTGGGCTACACGATCAGAAATAAAGTTACGCATGGGGTTTTCCTTTGAGATTGGGAGATTGAGAGACTGGTTTGGCTACCAATCTCCCACTCTCTCAATCTCCAATCTCTACTATCGAATCATCACCTAAAAACATGCTCATTCGTTTGCCGGTGACTTTTGTATTTTCGCCGATCAGAGCGCCATCCAGCAGGCAGTTTTCAAGCTGCGCGCCGGCGTCTATGATGCTGTTTTTGATGATGCAGTTGCTAATTTGGGCGCCGGGGCCGATGCTGACGTAGGGGCCGATGACGCTGCTGTCTACACTGGCTTCCTCATGAATAAAAACGGGTGGCAGGGCGGTGAAATCTTCGGCGTAGCTGCGGTCAATGGCGTCTTCGCTGCCGTAACCCAGCCCCAACAGCCGTTCGTTGGTCGCCAGAATGTTCTCCGGGTTGCCCGCGTCCAGCCAGAAGATGGTTTCCTGGGTGCGGACTTTGAGGCCCTGTTCCAGCAAGACCTGGTAGGCGTCGGCCAGGTAGTATTCACCTTTGGTCTGACGGCCGTCGGCAATAATCCTGTCCAACGCCTGGCGCAGGGTACGGCCGTACCGAAACCAATGTATCCCCGCAATCGCCTGCCGGTAACGGTCATGGTCGGGTTTCTCAATCAATTCCGTTACAAAACCATCAGCATCAGTCGCCACCACGCCAAATTTGCGCGGGTCTTCTACCTCCTGCACCAGCATCACCACATCGGCCGTGGGATCGGGCAGTTCCGTGTAACGCGCCTGCACAATGCCATCACCAAAGGCAATCACCAGTTCCCCCTCATCCATAAAATCGCGGCACAGCCAAAGAGCGTGCGCCTGCCCCAACAGTTCCTCTTGCACCACAAAATGGCTGTCCAGATGGGGATAATGCTCTCGAATCCACGCTTCAATCTGCTCGCCCTTGTAACCGATGACAAAAATTACTTCCTCGGTGGTGATGTCGCTCATCAGGTCCAGCAGATGGCCGATGACGGTCTTGCCAGCCACGTGCAGCAGCGGCTTGGCCCGACTCCACGTATACGGCCGCATCCGTTTGCCAAACCCGGCGAGAGGGATGATCACTTTCATAAAATCTCCCTTGTGGAGATTGGAGATTAGAGATTGGAGATTGGGTAGCCAGGAATCTCCAATCTCTAATCCCTAATCTCTGTTCTGCTCAAACGCAAACGCTACATTCAAAATCACTGCTTCCTGCAGCGTATTGCCGATGAGTTGCAGGCCAATGGGTAAACTCTGGCTGTCGAAGCCGCAGGGGACGGAGAGGCCACAGCTGGCGGACAGGTTGACGGGTAGGGTGAAGATGTCTTGCAAATACATTTGCAGGGGGTCATCTACGATGGCCCCAATTTTGAAGGCGGTGGTGGGTGAGGTGGGGGTGGCGATGACATCCACTTTCTCGAAGGCATTCAGGAAATCTTGTTTGATAAGGGTGCGCGCTTTGAGGGCACGGCCGTAATACGCCTCATAGTACCCCGCGCTCAACGCATATGTGCCCAACATGATGCGCCGTTTTACCTCCGGGCCAAAGAGGGCGCGTGTTTTCTTGACGGAATCAATCATGTCGGCCCCCTCCACGCGCGGGCCAAAGCGGATGCCATCATAGCGGGCCAGGTTGGCGCTGGCCTCAGCCGGGGCAATCAGGTAATAGACGGGCAGGGCATAGGCCGTGTGCGGCAGGCTGATTTCCACGATCTCGGCTCCCAATTCGGCCAGTTTGGCAATGGCGTTGCGCACGGCCGTTTCCACTTCCTTATCTATCCCCTCAATAAAATACTCCTGCGGTACACCTACCCTCAAGCCGCGAATATCGCCCGTCAATGCGGCTTCAAAATCGGGCACGGGCACATTGAGCGAGGTGCTATCCATGGGGTCATACCCGGCGGCAGCCTGGAACACGGCCGTACAATCCGCCACCGTGCGCCCAAACGTGCCCACCTGATCCAGCGTCGAGGCAAAAGCGACCACACCCCAGCGGCTCATACGGCCGTAAGTCGGCCGTAAGCCCACCACCCCACAAAACGACGCCGGCTGGCGCACACTGCCGCCCGTATCCGTACCCAACGCCCCATAGGCCATGCCCGTGGCCACCGCCGCCGCGCTGCCGCCGCTGCTGCCGCCCGCCACCCGCGTCTGGTCATACGGATTGCGTGTGGTGAAAAAGGCCGAATTTTCGGTGGACGACCCCATGGCAAACTCGTCCGTATTTGTCTTACCCAGGATGACAGCCCCGGCCGCCTTCAATTGGCGTACTACAAAGGCATCATACGGCGGCACAAACCCTTCCAGGATTTTGCTGCCGGCCGTCGTTTCCACCCCCTGCGTGCAAATGATGTCCTTGACGGCCACCGGAATGCCCAGCAGCGGCGAATCCTCGCCGTTAGCCCGGCGCTGGTCAGCCTGCTGCGCCTGCTCCAGCGCCATCTCATCCGTAATCGTCAGAAAACTTTGGATGTCATTGTCCCGCGCCACGATGTGGTCTAGCACCGCCTGGGTAGCCGCCACGCTGGTGGTAGCGCCGCTGCGTAAAGCCTGGCGCAGTTGGGTCAAAGTCAACGTCGTTAAGTCCATAAACACTCCCATTCAAACGTATGCGCCGATCATACACCGAAATGCGCCCGGCGCACTACACAAAAAAAGGGCCTGACGGCCCTCTGTATGCAAACATGGTTACGGCCGTGCCCTCATCCCTCATCCAGAACAGCCTGGACAACAAACTGATTGTTGGCTTGCTTGGGTGCATTAAACAACACAGCATCCATCGGTAAAGATGGCTCCGCCACATCCTCACGCCACACATTCTGCTGCGTCACTGCATGAGCCGTCGGCGATATCCCCTCCAGATTCAATTCATTCAGCCGCGTCGCATAATCCAGAATCGCCGAAAGCTGGCTTTGGTACAGCGCCACCTCCGCCTCCGTCAGCTCCAACCGCGCCAGATGCGCAATTTTTTCTACATCACCCCGCGTCAAAGACATAACCGTTCTCCCATCAAACCCAATCTGCTTACTGCTCACCGCTCACCGCTCACTTCTCAATCTTACTACCCCACCATCGCCTGTTCCTCCCGCCGCTTCTTCGCCGCTTCCTGCATCTTCTCAAATTCCTCGTCCGTCCACAGGTGTTCCGGGGCCGTCAGGCGGTCAATGTAGAGGATGCCATTCAAGTGATCAATCTCGTGCTGGAAAATGCGCGCCGTCCAGCCGTTGAGTTTTAGTTTGACTTTACGGCCGTACCGGTCTTGCGCCCGCACCCGCACCACCTCATGCCGTTCCACCTCCCCCACATAGCCGGGAATAGACAGGCAGCCTTCCACCCCATCCACCACTTCCCGCGACTGCCACACAATCTCCGGGTTGACAATCACAAACAGTTCGCGTGAATCGGGGATTTCGTTGCCTTGCTCATCGTCCTTCGGCAGCGTTTCAATGACGGCCAACTGCATCGGCAGCCCAATCTGAGGAGCGGCCAGCCCCACGCCGTTGCTCTCCCGCATGGTTTCCACCATGTTGTCAATCAGCGTTTGCAAGTTGTCATCAAATTTAGTAACCGGTCTCGTTTTCTGGCGCAAAATGGGCGCCGGGAGTTTTACAACGTCTAGTAGTGCCATAGTCAGGGAATTTTATCTTGTTTGGGGAGGTTGGGCATGTTTTCCAAGTGATGCGTGACAAGTGATTTCACTCGTCACGCATTACGCATCACCTCTTGGCGCCCTGCAATCGGTAAATCTGCTCCAATGTCTGGCGGCCTTTCACGCGAATGGGTTCCAGGGGTTCAGCTTCTACCCAATCTTTCACCAGTTCATAGGTGGCGCTGCTGAGCAGCACTTCGTCGCCACCCGCGTTTTCCTGCACGCGCTTGGCCAGGTTCACGGCGTCGCCAATGGCCGAATAATCTTTGCGCAGGCTGCTGCCCACGTTGCCCACCACCGCTTCGCCGGTATGTACGCCCACGCCAAAGTGCAGGCGGCGGTCTTCCGGTATCTCTGCCAGGTATTCACGCATATTTTCCTGAATCATCAACGCCGTGCGCACAGCACGTTCGGCGTGGCGGCGCTGTGGGTTGAGCGGGGTGTTATACAACGCCATCACTGCATCGCCCATAAACTTGTCGGTCAGCCCTTCAAAGTTATCAATGGCGCGGACAAAGATGGTGAAGTAACCGTTCATAATTTGAATCAGCTTCTCCGGGTCTACGTGTTCGCTAAAGGTGCTGTAACCACGCACGTCGGCAAAGAGGACACTCATAATGCGGTGCTGCGGCCGTTGCGCCGCGTCCAGGTCACGAATCTGGTCTACCAATGCGGGCGGCAGATAGCGACGCACACTTTCCAGGTTTTTCTTTTCGGTGACATCATTCAACACCATGGCCACCCCCAGCGTTTCCTGATCATAATCCCGCAGCGGAGTGAGCGTCAGATTCAGGGTGGTAATGCCCGGACGCCGGCTGATGACCAGGTCTACTTCGGTGTTTTGCACACCGCCTTTGTGGCGCACATCTTCCACCAGCGGTTCCACGGGCAGACCCAATGTTTCCAGCGCCGTGTGGTACGTCTGGCGCATGATGGCGCCCTGGGGATGGCCCAAAATGCGTTCGGCGGCGCGGTTATAAAGGGCAATGCGCTCGTCTTCATCAATGGTGATGACGCCGCTGGTGATGGAGGCAAAGACGTTATCCATCAGGTCGCGCATTTCAGTGATCTCGGTGAGGTGGCTGCGGATTTGTTGGAAGAGGCGGGCATTTTCAATAGCCACGGCCGCCTGGTTCGCAAAGGAGGCCAGCAAATCCCGGTCGGTATCGCCAAAAACGCCAGCCTGTACGCGGTTATCGGCGAAAATGACGCCGATGATCATCTCTTTGATTTTGAGCGGCACACAGAGGATGGAGCGCAGGTTATAACTGATGATGCTCTCCTGGGCGGCAAAGCGGCTGTCTGACATGGCGTTCATGGTGACAATGGGTTCCCCCGATTCGGCCACGGCGCGCACAATGCTGCGGCTGAAATCGAAGGAGGACTTTTCCAGCGTTTCCCGATCCATATTGCGGTAGACGCGCACATCCAGTTCTCCGGTATCTTCGCTTTTCAGCAGCATAATAGAGCGTTCGGCTTTGGTCAGGTCAATGATGGCGTCCATGACGACCACAAGAACCTGATCCAGATCGAGGGAAGAGTTGATCATCGCGCCTACGTCTTGCAGGGCGCGCAGTTGTTCGCGTTCTTTTTCCTGGGCTTTAACGCGCCTTTCCAAATCTTCCACGGTGCGGCGCAGGATGACAATCTGGCGGGTGATTTCATCGCTAGAGCGGGCAACAACAGGATGGGCAACATCAGGCCGGCTGGTGATCAGGGTTTGATGCTGCTGGTTTACGGTTGTGCCCAGGTTATCAATGAGTTTGCGCAGGTCATTGAGGTTTGTGTGTATTTGGGTTGCTGATGGATCTTCCACCGGGTTTCTTCCTACGAATTATGAATGATGAAGGATGAATTATGAAGTTGACGTGGCAGGAGATAGGCGCACTACAATCCCCTGACGCGGTAATTATAACAGTTTTCACTTTGTTGGTTACATTTTGGCTAAATATGGGAAGAGGCGTGTTCAGGTGATTCAGGTGTTCAAGTGTTTACGTGAACACTTGAACACGTAAACACTTGAACACTTATTTTTTGCGTTTGCTTTTTTGCTGCCAGCGGTGAATGCGGGTAGCGATGCTCTTTTTGAGGAGCAACGGCCGTAACGTTTTCCAGTGAGGTAACGGATCAAACCCCTCCTCATACGTCCGCTGACGGCTAAATTGTTTGAGTACGTATTGGCGGGTGAGGATGCGAATATCATCTTTGCCCTCAGGCACGGCCGTTGCCAGCAAATCGGCGCGCTCATAAGGTGTATACTCCTGTGGCTGCGGAACTCCCAACCAGCGCGCCCAGCTTCCCAGCCGTTTATAACTGCGGTCCACATCCATTTCCACACGCCGGTTCATCGTATTCGCCGTTAAGGAGAGTCCCACCGCCGCCAGCACAATCACGGCGGCGCCAACAGCTTCCCACATGGGAAACGGCCGTGTCTGAGATTCTGGCTGAGTAGCCGGGCCGCCCCTGTTTTCATCGGCAATCAAATCTTGCGGGTCTTCCGGTTCCAGTAAATCTTCTTCCGGGATGCGGGCGGTTTCGCGGTTGTCATTAAAGGCGAAGGAACTCAGTGGGTCGCTGCCTTCGGCCGTCAGCCGCTCGGGGCGGGTGATAACGGGAATAGACGCGGTTGGCTCAAACTGAATCCAACCATAAGAAGGGAAATAAACCTCCACCCAGGTGTGGGCATTACTGGCGCGCACCCGATACAGGTGCGCATCCTTGTCATACGTGCCCTGAGCGTAACCACTCACTACCCGCGCCGGCACCCCCTGCGCACGCAGCATCACCGCCATCGCCGAAGCATAATAGTTGCAGTACCCTTCCTGGCTGACAAACAGTGTGTAATGTACCGGTTCCACATTATCCGGCGGCGCTGCAATCTGATCGTTATAGGTAATGGTCTCCCGCAAATAACTTTGCACCGCCATCGCCTTATCATATGGATTACTGTAGGGGGCTGTTACTTCGGCAGCCAAAGCCAGGGTCTCCGGCGTAATGCTATCTGGCAATTGCAGGTAGGCGTCTTTTACCCAATCTGGATAATTCGTAGAGGATCCCCGCAAGCCGGTAGCGTCAGCCACCGAAAGACGAGACACCACCTCATACCGATCTCCTTGCTGCAAAATATATTTGGCGCGCACGGCGCTCACCAGTTTATCTCCATTGGCGTCTTCACGGGCGCTCACTAACAAGGGACGGTCGGCGCTAATAATCTCCGGCGCGCCATAAATGAAGCTGGAACTGGGGAAATAGGAATAAACCGTCTGGGTCACAACCTCACGGGAACGGGTGAAAGGAATATCCAACACCCCCTCATCGGTAAAATGTTCATAGACCAGATCATTGGCCTTGTGCCAGGTTTCGTCTTCGTAGGTGTCATACACAATGGCCTGCCAGTAGACATAAGGAAGCTCTTGAGGCACGATAATGTCCATGACGGGGGTGCTGCCCACTGTGCGCGGCCCACCCAATACCAACGAATCCTGGTATGGATCGGCCGTATTAACGCCATAGGTACGCAGCGCCGAAAACATGCGCGTCCAGTTATCCTGAAATTCGCGCCAGGGGCCACGTGTGCCACCCAGGGCATCGCTGACGGAGGCATTGGCCGACAGGGGCGGCAGTCCCCAGGCCAGTATGAGAGCAATAGCGGCGGCAATGAGACCGGCGCGGGCAAAGGCGAACCAGATACTATTTTCGTAACGCACGGCCGTGCTGCGCCACGTTCGCTCCTGCTCCACCAGGTAAGTACGGGCCACAAACAGGGCGGCCAACAAGGCATAAACGCCCAGGTAATAGGGCAACGGCCGTGGCCCGGCATAATAATAAACCACGCTCAACAGCACCAACCCCATGGGCACAATGGCCCGCCACACGTGGGGGAAGCGGAAGGTGTACCAGGCCGCCGTGTACCCAAGCAGCCAAAAGATAGCGGCCGTTTGAAAGACAAAAATCAACCCATCCCGGCTGGTGCCGCCGTCCACCAGTTTGCCAAACCAGGCCAACTGCCGGGCAATCATGCCATTGTCAGGATGAATGATCCGCTCCCGCCAGGCCATGCCCACAAAACTATCCGTTGTCCCTACCATATAAAAGATGATAAACGCGCCATACAGCAGTGCATACAGGTGGGCGGTATTAGGCGAAAACCGGCTTTTTGCCAGCAGGGTCCCGGTTAAAATAGCGGCTGTGCCGATCAGGGGAATTACATGCAGACCACTGATCAGGTCTGCCTGTTTAATGGCATAGGCGCTCACAAACATCATAGCCCATAGCAAAATGAGCGTTGACCAACCTTCTTCAAGTCTAGGGCGAGTGTGCATTGTTACCTCGTCTTTTGGGGAATCCTTTCCACATCATTATACGCTCCACCAGGGGATTATAATGACGGCCGTTCCCCCCAACCACCAATCATCCCAACGTTTTATATGCACTTAATATACTGATGCGTGACGTGTGACGTGTGAGATTCTTCCGGTCACACGTCACGTATCACGCATCACGCCTTTGCGCACTGGCTTTGGGACTGGTCCCCGCTGCCACTGTCGCCACAACCACACCGCCACCAACAGCCCCCCGGCAGCCAGGGGCAGGGCAATAAAGAGGGGATTAGTAGACGGCCGTACCGCCGCCACAAACGTCAACACCTCCGTTACCCCCTGGCAGGTTGCCGTCACCGTAAAAAGATAGTCGCCGGGTATTTGCGCCGGTAAATCCGCCTCGTAAAAAAGCCGGTTCACCGATTGCGCTGTGGTCGCC
>CAADGU010000550.1 GCA_900696625.1 uncultured Chloroflexota bacterium
ACACCAAATCGCTCAGCACAGGGCTGGTGTAATCCAATGACACCACTTGAACCATGCCAGTAAACAATGCCGCCAGTCGCATGTTCCTGGTCATTAAAGAAGTCGCCACCACACACAAAACAAACCTGGCCCTTCAGTAGGTCGGCCAGGGGTTCATTTCGGTTAGCTTGTGTATAAATTCCCATTCGTATCTCCATCGGCCAAACGCTGCCACAAGTCGCTGTGGTTGTTTAGAGCCTGCTCTTCCATCTTATTCCAGGACACGGCCGTTGCATCCTGTTGGTTAATGATGCTGGCCTCTAATTCGTTTGGATCCAAATCGCCCAACCGCGTGAACTCAGCCAGGAGGCGGCGACGATCTTCCAACTGGAAAAACTCGCCCATGCTGCCTACTTGGTGTTGGGAATCACGCCAACGGTGCAGCGCGTAGCGTTCCACCAGGCCGCGCCCGGCCAGCACCCGCAACGGCCGTATTTGCACGTCTCCCAGATACGGCCGTACCGCCGCCTGCACCTCTGCTGCCCGCTCAACGGCCGTGCGGCCAGTCATGCCGATTTTGTACAGGGCACGGCCGTCGCCGGTTGTCACTTCCATCAAGTAGAGAGAGCAGGAGAGCAGCCGCGCCAATTGCGCCCGGTAAAGCCGTAAATCTATGACGGCCGTTGCATGGTCAAGGTGATCGTAGCGGGCGGCCATGTCAATGGCGTCCATAAGCTGCGCGTGTTTCTGGGCAATCCGTTCCCGTTGAAAATCGGCGAAGGCTGAAAGCGTGGCCTCACCGAAGGGAATACGGCCGATGGTGGTTAGCTGCCACTCGCCCAGGCCGCCCCTGGCAAACTGGTTGTATTCCACATACCCCAACTGTTCCAGCGTCTTGGGATTGCCATATGTACCCGCTCGCACGGCCGTGAGCGTTTCAAACGTGCGCCGGGATAGGCCCACGTCAAAACGGTCATAAAAGGGCACGGTGATGCGATCATTATCCTGAGCCACTTCTCGGCACGTTTCGCCGTCATGGGCGAAATGCCAGCCCTTCACGCGCCCTTTACGGGCGATGAGGCTGCGCCGACAATACGGGCATTGCAGCGACGTGCGACCGGAAGGCACAGCTTCCACCGGCACCAGCTCATCATATGCGTTCAATCCGTGCGTTAAAAACATTTTTCACACTTTTTGGCCCCTTTTTTTAAGGGGTGTGAAATATCCACTAAAACAGCAGTTATTCAGGCACGGCCGTGCCTTCTTCAGCCAGCCGTTGCCACAGTTCGTGGTGGTCGTTTAGCACCTGCGACGCTGCCTCATTCCATATCGTTAACCGGTCAATGAATGGTTGAATATCAGCCGCGCCACACGGCCGTTCGGCGGGTACTTCCCAGGGTGGAAGCTGCCAACCATTGCGCTCGTTCATCACGGTTCGGCACGTGTTACAGAACAAATTCCCATGAGTGACCGCGCCACACTCTGGGCAAATTTCATAGGGTTCAACGTTGTTCATAACTGTCCATCTCTTGTTCTTTGTCGGCCGTCAAAATCGAGGAGGCGGGTGTACGGTTATTCCCGCGTTCCCTCCATGATCCCGGCATACAATTCAGCCGGCAGCTTCTCACCAGACGGCCGTGTCACTTCTTCCTCACCATCGAATAACTCCACCACAAAACCGGGCTGGATATTTTCAACGAGCCACGCCCAAAGCGATTTGGCTGCGCCGATGTCGGCCGGCGCCCGGAACATCGTACCGGGCTTATCACTGCCCGGCGCTGGCTTGATAGTAATGACGTTTCGTGAATCGTTCACCACCCGCCCCGCTCCAATCGCTGCTGAAGCACATCCCGCGCCGTTTCCAGGGCTTGCTCCCCTTCGGCCTCTTCCAACGCTTCAAACAGATAAGCCAGCCAGCCGGGGCGCTCCTCAGCCGGTAGGTTTTCCAGTTCGGAGACGGCCGTTAACACGGCCGTCATGATCGGGTCGTATTTGCTGCTCATGCCATTTCCCTCACAGCCGTATCATCGGCCAATAATAATTCACACCCAACAGCCGGGATTGAAGCGCCGGCGCCGTTCACCTGCTGCACCGCCTCGTGATAACTCCCCACCTGGTTGGCAACCAGAGCAGCCAGCCGGTAACGCTCGACGGCCGTCAACCGGCTCATGTCCACGTCGTAAAAAAGACGGCCGTGTGAGCCAGATCGGGCACGACCGTCTATCACGGGCAACGTTTCCCGGCCAATGGCGTCAAGCCAGGCGGCGCGGCGGTTTTGGTCTGTGGGTCGTACCAGGTACACAATAAACCTCATCAAAATGGAATCCAAGCCGCGCCGCATGTTGGACACGGCGCGTCCTCATCAGGCCGCCAATTATGGCAGCGCCAACAATCCTCATGCCCAGGCGGGGACGGCCGTTGCTCATTCGCGTTCATAAACTAACAAATCCGATATGTCGCAATCCAAATAATCACACCAGGCGATCAACTTTTGATTATCGTACCGCTTGATCTCATTATTGATCCAATCACCTACGGTGTTGGGGTTCATTCCCAACAATTCACCTAACTCCCTGTAGGATGTTGGCGTGGTTGGGTCACTGCGTCGTTTTTGAGCCAGAAGTTCTTCTACTCGATTGATAATCCGTCCGGGCATGTTCGTAAATACCTCCAAAGAATTGCCAGACAGTATATAAGACAAATAACTAAATAGTCAATACATTATATCAATTAAGTTTAATTTTGTATAGGCAAAATACTTGACGCTGTATTAAATATATAGTACAATCACTCACGTAATTAAGACAACAAAAAGCCACCTGGACGGCCTCGGAAACTGACCAGGTGGCAATATCAAAAAAAGGATTTGATGATGGAAATGATAGACGAAACCCAGATCAACCGCAACACCCCGTTCGGCGACCTCCCTGTTGGTGCGGTCGCCATTGTGATGAGTGTGGGCCAGTTGGTGCGCGTCCGCAAAGAAGTCGAATGGAAGAGCGGGTCGCGCTGCACCAACGCCCGAAAGCTGGACGGCCGTCGTGGTCTTGCCTCGATATGGCCGAGCGTATTAGCGCACGTGGTTAGCCTGCCCTCTGAACAGGAAACGGCCGAAATCCTGGCGAGCTACGCCCAAAAAGAGGCTGGGAAGTTTGGATACAAAATGCAGTAATGAATGGGAGCGGGCGGTGTCACAGCCGCCCTACCCCTCTGAGGGACATATCATGCCTATTAAAAACCTGACCGATCAATATAAAGCCAAAGGCCCAACAGCCGTCTTACAAAAACGCCAGGCGCGTATCGGCTTCCTGCAAAAAGGGGAGTTGTATACCACCAAAGAAGGAAAGACCGCCCCCCGTGACTTGGACTACTTCCGGTTCAAACCCACCGTTAATAACGCGCCTCTGGCTGCCCAGGCGTTTGTCAACGCCTACGGCCGTGAACCAAAGATCATCGAGGACGTGCGTATCCCCGTAGACCTGGCCGGGAATTTCAACATCGAAGCTACTGCCTGGCTGACCTGCCACAAATACAGTAAAAAAGCAGGCGATAGCCAGGCGCGGGATCAACTCTTCCTCGGCCGTTCTGACGGTGAACACATCTTCCAATTGCGCGATGAGGCGGGCAAGGTCATCACCTACCATGCGGGCGAGTATCCACGTTTGGCCGACGTATGTGTGCCCATGCCCGACAATCCAGACGTGTGGGCCTACAAATACCAGGGACGTTTGTATGAATGGCGGCCGGTGATGATGGTTGACCTTATTCTCCCAGACCTGAACCGGGAGCTGCTGGCCCTGGGCTTCCAGGAATATGGGATCGTGACGTTCATCTCCCGTTCTAAAAACGACATTCCCAACCTGATTGCACAATTCGAGGCCATCCTGGATGAACTTGCCAGCTTGTTGGCCAACCCAACCGATATGGTTGCCTACGAGCGGCAGCGAAATTACATCCCCTTGCGGGATATGCCGCTCACCCTCAGCCGGTATCAGGCGCAAATCAGTACACCTGGCTACCAAAACGACGCGCCAGGCACACGGCGATCTGGTGAACGCTGGCTGGTACGCCTCTCGGTCAATGCCGAGTTTGCGCGGGCAACGGAACGGGCGCGGGCCGACCGCACCGCCTACCTGCTGCAATACATCGGCAGTGGTGGGCAAATAGCCGCCCTCGCTGCCGGGCACCCCATTCCACTGTTGGGAGCGCAAACGGCCGCCCCCTGGCGCGATATGTCAGATGAGGCGATCAATGATGAACTGTTTGGTTCGGAAGTTGCACCCAGAAAACCGTCACCTCTGGCAACGGCCGCGCCACTGGCGGACCCGGAAGAGGCTGAGGGTGTTATGGATGGCTATTTTGAAGAAGTGGAACCGGGACTGGAAGAAGACGATTTGCCGCCCTGGGCCGAAGAAAAGCCGGCAACAGCGGCAACGACCGTAGACCACAAAGAACGCGCATTGAAGGCGCGGACAAAAGTGGTGTTTTGCCGGGTGATAAAGGAATGGGATAAGGCGGGTGTGTGGGCTGATGAGACGGCCGTGCAAATGGCCTATGACCATATTTGTGGTCATTGGAATCTACCCACCCGCGATCTGGCATGGGAAGCCTTGGCCAGCTACGCCAACCAGGTGGCTGACGGCACCACAAAAAAGGCGGCAGCAGCGTCAGCCAAATCCTGGTACGAAAATGCGTGTCAGGCGCGGGGCAATAAAAACTAAGTGACACGGGCGTTGCTGCCACTGGCGACAACGGCTGTACTCCCACGGAGATGACCGTGCTAACCCCAGGAACCCAAATCATTTACGTCCCCACCCACGCGGCCGGCGACGTAACCCACCCTGACGCCGAAGCTGGGTTTGTCACGGCCGTGCGTGGCAACGTGGCATTTTGCCGGTATTGGAGCAAGACCAAACCCGGCGAATTACGAACGAAGGCCAACAGTGAGGGAACGCCTGTTGACCTGTTGGTTGTTCAGGATATGCGGCCACAGACGGCCGTTGATGAGATGCTAAAAATGCTGTAGGCGCTTGCACGGCCGTCAGGCTATGTGACGGCCGTATGGAGTGAGATCAACCGGGCGGTGAAAGCGCCAGCGGGAAAGTGGTTATCCCGCTGGCGCTTTTTGGTTGCAAAACCGGCCAAAAGTTTTTATCATTTGCCTATTCCTGCCCCGGCCAACAACATGAGGAAACCGCGGCATAGACCGCAACCTCCCCCAAACTGGCACAAAAAAAACTGGCACGATGGCCAGGCAGGAACAGGGCAGCGACGCCCCTCCTCGTGTTGGTCAAAGCCCGTATAGCCGCTCAGCAATGGGCGGCTTTTTGTTTGCCACCCTCCACCAACAGGCTACAATTCCCAGCGCAGTGTTCATTACGGAGGAACGGCCG
>CAADGU010000551.1 GCA_900696625.1 uncultured Chloroflexota bacterium
ACAACCTCACAAAATTCCTGCTCGAAGGCGTCCACGTTGGGGCCGAGGGGGGCCACCCAGTTGCTGGCAAACGCCTCCTGGACGTAGGCCTGCTCGTGCCCGGACATATGGGGTGGGGATAGGTAAACGCGATTTTTACTCACAGTGGGGAATGCTTAGAATTGCTTTTCAAGCATATCAATTAACATCACCATACTCATTGGTCTGCCTGGTTCAACTTGTGTTTCATCAGCAACATGAATATGGTGAGGAAAATTGGGTAATTGAGGGAAATGTGGGGCGTTATCCCAACGTTGGCGAAGCTGTTGTTTGGTAGAATCCATCCACTGATAGCGATACTCAATTGTCTGAACGGAATCAGCCACAACTCTAAAAAATTCGGCCACTTCCAGAAAGTCGCCATTGCTCAACCAGAGCTGCGCACGAAAGAAACCGGCGTCATCTCCCGCTCGTTCCTGAGTAATAACAACTTCCGTCACGATGGGAGAGGTGGCTAACTTTAGTTTGATCACTTCCAGATATTCCTGACACTTCTCGCTCATTCTGGGCTTGTCTGCAACGTATTCAGACGTTCTTGAACGGATAACCACATTTGATAGAAGGCGCTCCACTCAAATAGATCGGCATCATCTCCCATTTCGCCAGCCTGGAATTTCTGATAAAAGTCAGCAGAGGGGAGATGGTATTGCTGCTCAAAGAATTGCAGCCGCCCGGCCAAAGCAGCTGATTCATGCTCCAAACGGTTACGTTCCATCGTAACCAGTTTGGCAATGGTACTATCTACCGTCTCACTCTGGTACCCTGTCTCGTACAGGTAAGCTAATGATTGGATCCTGGTAAGTGTTTGTTCACTCAGCGTCATCTGAAATCACCTCTCCGTTTCAACCCAATGTACGTAATCAACAATTGATGTCACTCTCCGCAATTAGCCTATAGTATACACTGTTGAACGGCCTTTTATTTTTTGAGAATACGGGCGGGGACGCCAACGGCCGTGACCCCATCGGGCACATCCTGAATGACCACAGCACCCGCACCTACCGTACACCAGCTACCCACCTGCCGTTGGGGGGTGACGATGCCGCCTATGCCAATTAAGCTGCCTTGCCCAACCTGCACATCACCACCCAAATGAGCGCCGGGCGCAATGTGGACAAAATCGCCAATCCGATTGTGATGGTCAACGGTGCAGGCGGTATTCAAAATAGCATGGCTGCCGATAACGGTACCGGGATTGATGACCACGTTGGCGCAAATCATAGTGCCGGGGCCAATGGATACGTCTGGGGCGATGACGGCCGTTGGGTGGCAAACGGTGATAAATTGTTCCCCTTGTACCTGCAAAGCCTGGGCTACCCGTTGCCGGGTCAGGTTATTGCCAATAGCTACAACCAGGGCATCGTGAGCAAAACGAAAAAGGTCGGCTGTTTTGCCTAAAACTGGCAATTTACTAACCCACTGCCCCTGCCAGCTATCGGCGTCATCCAAAAAGCCGATAGGTTCAACAGCTTCCCCGGCTGCCTGCATCCGCCAGAGAATATCGGCCACAACTTGCCCATGTCCCCCTGCCCCTAGCACGATAACCTGCATACCATTACCCGGCCTGAATTTCGCGTACCAATAAGAAGGCTTCGGCGGCTGGTAAACCGACCGTCGCCCCACGCAGCCGCGCCAGGGCTTCTAATGTTTGCAAGGAACGCGGGTGCGGGAACTCCTTGATCTGGGATTGGTAACAGGCCATTGCCTGCAACTTTAAGGGCAAAAATTCAGTGATGTCCACAAATACAGTGGGGGTAAATACCTGATCCCCAACGGGAACGGCCCACTCTGTTTCCGACAATGTTTCATAACAAAGCAGCTTGCGCACCGGGCAGCCGTCAATCGGCCGGGCCGCGACCAACGTAGCTTGAAAGACGGCCTGATGATCGGCGTGAATGTCGCCACGATGGGGCAAATAAATGGTGTGGGGTTGGAGTTCCCGAATCTTGCGGTTAATCGCAGCGGCCAATTCATAACCAGGCACAGTGTCTAATTTGGGCGCAGGAAAATCGAGGAAGTGGATGTCGGTAACACCCAATAATTCGTTAGCCTGACGTAATTCCCGGCGACCCTGTTCAATAAACTCTGTGGAGAATAACTCTGGCATACCGCGGGTAACGACAAGGAGAGAGATGTGGTCGCCTACGGCCGTGTGCCGGGCCATCACCCCCCCGCAACCCAACACCTCATCATCAGGATGGGTGGCAATGACTAATACTTTCATGGGTGTTTACCTGATCACCTGTTCCGGTTCAATGGGGGCCGGTTTGTGGGGCTTTTCTACCAAGAAAGAGCCAATAGCCAGCGCATCCAGCCCGGTTGTCCAGAAGGTGCGCAGGGCGTCACGCGGGGAGCAAACAATGGCTTCACCTTTGATGTTGAACGAGGTGTTGAGCAAAATCGGAACGCCGGTGCGGGCGGCAAAGGCTTCCAACAGCCGGTGATAGACCTCGTTGTGTTCCCGGCGCACGGTTTGGGCGCGCATGGTGCCATCTATGTGCACAATGGCCGG
>CAADGU010000552.1 GCA_900696625.1 uncultured Chloroflexota bacterium
AGTTAAAGGAATGAAATTGCCCGATTTGTCTCAGAATGTTCTACTGCGGGTTGTGGGCATAAGCCTGTTACTGTTCGCGGTAATGATTCTCATTTCACGGCAGGCAGCCGCCAGCGTCACCACCACCCCATCACCCGATGGCGTCTGGCAAGAGGTAGATGAAGCCACCATCAGCAATCGGGCGGAGCGCCTACTGCATCCTGATCGCTACCGGGTCATGGCCCTCGACGGTGCCGCCTTGCAAGTAGTATTGGCACAGGCGCCCCTGGAATTTTCAGAAGCGGCACAAAGCCAGGAAGTTGTCCTATATTTACCATTGCCAGAGGGAGGATACGGCCGTTTCCGCATTGTGGAATCCCCCATCATGGCGGCCGAACTGGCAGCCAAATTCCCCTGGATGAAAACCTATGCCGGTCGCGGCCTGGATGACACTACCACGACTGTTCGTTTCGGCTGGACGCAGTTTGGCTTTCACGCCACCATATGGTCAACTGACGGCGCCATTTACATTGACCCCTACAGCCGGGCCGATACTACCCATTACCTGGTTTATAACAAACGGGACTACACCCGGCCCAGCGGCCCCTTCGTCGAATATCCGCCGCAGGGTGATAACAGCGAAGTAGAAGCACTGGTAGCTGACTTACAGGCCAGCGGTATCGTCCTCTCCTCTGGAGAGGAATTACGCACGTACCGGTTGGCGATGGCGGCTACCGGCGAATACACCATTTACCACGGTGGCACTGTGGGTGACGGTATGGCTGCCATAGTCGTGGCCATGAACCGCGTGAACGGCATTTACGAACGTGACGTGGCCGTGCGCATGGTCTTGATCGCCAACAATGACCTCATCGTATACACCGATCCGAACACCGATCCCTATACCAATGACAGCGGTACGATAATGTTGGGGCAGAATCAGGCAAATCTAGATGCGGTTATCGGCAACGATAATTATGATGTTGGGCACGTTTTCAGCACCGGCGGCGGCGGCGTCGCTTCTCTTGGTGTGCCCTGCCGCACCGGGGTGAAAGCACGCGGCGTGACCGGTCTGACCAATCCAATTGGCGATCCGTTTTATGTGGATTATGTGGCTCATGAAATCGGGCACCAATATGGCGCCAACCACACCTTCAACGGCAATGCTGGAGCCTGCGCCGGTGGCAATCGTCACGGACCCGCTGCTTACGAGCCAGGCAGCGGCACCACCATCATGGCCTACGCCGGTATCTGCGGTAATCAAAACATCCAGGCCAACAGCGATGATGATTTTCACACCAAGAGCTTCGACGAAATTCGGGCTTACACTGTTGCCGGCGCGGGTAATACCTGCGCTGTGATCACCCAGACGGGCAATAGCGGCCCCACAGTTGACGCCGGTGGCGACTATACCATTCCGCTGAACACCCCCTTTATTCTGACCGGTTCAGCGACAGACGCGGATGGCGACCCCCTGACATATGATTGGGAACAGTTTGATCTGGGGCCGGCGGGTCATCCAGATAACCCGGTAGGCAATGCCCCTATCTTCCGCTCGTTTGTGCCTGTTACCGTTCCCTATCGCATCTTTCCCCAGATTTCAGACATCGTGAACAACATACACACGATTGGCGAATTGCTGCCCAGTTATGCCCGTGTTATGAATTTCCGCCTGACTGTGCGTGACAATAACATAGCGCCCAGCGCCGGTGGGGTGAACTATGATGCCATACAAGTAACGGCCGTTGAGGGGACAGGCCCATTTGCCGTTACATACCCGAACACGGCCGTTACCTGGCAAACAGGTGATATAGAAACCGTTACCTGGGACGTGGCAAACACCGACCAGTCACCCATCAATTGCACCCATGTAGACATTAATCTCTCCATAGATGGTGGTTACACCTACCCCTATACCATTGAGGCCAACAGACCCAATGATGGCGCTGAAAGTATCATCGTCCCGTTCATCTCAACCACCCAGGCGCGGGTGCAGGTGATGTGTGCCGATAATATCTTTTTTGACATTTCCAATGCCAATTTCACGATTCTGAGTGTAGACCAGGCCGTCTTATTGGTAGACAAAACTGTGTCAGCCCCAGCCCCCGTGCTGCCAGGCGATCCACTGACCTATACCATTACCATCAGCAATGTGGGTAACATCGCCGCCACAACGGCCGTTACCGACGTTTTCCCCATCGGTATTAGCAATCCGGTTTGCAATGGCGTCCCCGGCGATCTGATCACAACGGTGAACATCAACCCAGACGGCCAAACCTTGTTTGAATGTACGGCGACGGTTGACCCCGTGCTGGCTGTAGCCATTGAGAAAAGGGTTGATCGGGCGGAGGTTATCAGCGGCACGGCCGTGACTTATACCATCACCATTAGCAATCCCAACCCCATCACTTTAACAAACGTCCTGGTTAGTGATCCCGGCATTGCTGGCTGCACTTTTACGCCCATCACCCTGGCCCCGGCTGCCAACTACACCTACCTATGTGCCAACAACATCATCACCAACACCATCACCAACACGGCTACCGTCTCCGCTGAAATCCTGGTCATCAACACGGCCACTGCCGACGCACCTGAGGCGCTTAACTCGCCTGTTACCAGCGATCCCGTTCCTGTCACGGTCAATCTGGCGGCCAACGCCACGGCAACCGTAACGGTCATCACCATACCGCCGGAACCGCAGTACATGCTTTATTTGCCCGTCATCTTGAAAGAAGAGTAGCCGTTTTCAGACCAGGCTTGATGGAAATACGGCCGTTTCATCCCAGCGACCAGCCCGCCGCCAAAGCCCTCATTTTGGCCGGGCTGGTCGAGCATTGGGGTTGGCTAGACCCCAGTAAAAACCGCGATCTGGATGATATTGCCGCCAGTTATGCCGATGGCATATTCCTTGTGGTTTATGAAGGGGAGCGGCTGGTGGGAACAGGGGCATTGCTGCCCGAAGGTGAAAATGGGGGGCGGATTGTGCGTATGTCGGTAGATAGGGGTGAGAGGAAGAAAGGATACGGCCGTGAACTGCTTCAATTTTTGTTACAAGCGGCCAAAGACAGAGGGCACAACCAGGTGGTATTAGAAACCACCGCTACCTGGGTGGACGCCATCCGTTTTTATGAAGCCAACGGCTTCCACCGCACCCATGAAACGGATGGGGACGTCCATTTTATACGGGCCATATAAGGCTCAGGCCTGACAGGTTTCCGGAAACCCGTCAGGCCTGTTGTACTGGCTGAAGTCTCTATTAGCTCTTAAGCAGCCGCGATTTCGGTGTCTTCGGGGGATTTTTCGGCGGGGGCCTGCTCCACGCGCACCACACGAATGGTGCAGTCCGTGACCATGGCGGCGATGAGGGCGACGACGGCCAGCCAACCCATGCCAATGAGACCTAATACGGCGATGCCGCCTACGCCCACGGGCAGGGGCACTTTGAAGTGGATGTTGTGCTTTTCGTTGATGATTTCCACGTGACGCACGGAAGATTCTTTGACCAATTTCTTGACCGTGCCGACCAATTCTTCACCGGCTACCACAAACTCTTCCGTCCACGAATTTTTCTCTTCGCCGGTTTCTTCTTTCACTTCATCTTCATCAATCTTGATTCTTTCTTCGTTACTCATAGTTACATGCTCCTATTCTGATATTGGAGATTAGAGATGGAATATGGTCACAATCTCCAATCTCAAATCTCTAGTCTCCCTAGATTATGCCCCCTAATACGGGCTTACGGGCGTGCGGTTGCAAACTGCATCGAGAGATTAAGAGATTGGGAAGTCCAATCTCCCAATCTCCTAATCCCCCCATTCCACCAACACATTATCAAACGCGCCGGTAATGCCCTGATTTTGCAGGCCTACCGTGCCCCGCTGCACAGTGGTGCTGGCGGTCAGCCGGGAGTCTGGGTAGCCGATGATTTCGCAGGTGAGAGCAGAACCGACGGCCGTTACCCGCAACCGGTACGCTTCCCCGGTGACAAAATGGAACGAGGTAGACACCAACTGGCCTTCCGGCGTTACCAGTTCCAACTGGCGCTGCCCGTTGGCGCGCGTCCGCAGGCGGCACTGCCCGCCAACCCCATTCTCCTGGTAGCGAAACAGCAGCCCGGCGCTGGACGGGGCCACCGTGCCGGTAGCCGTCACGTCGGCTTCCAGGTGGTAATCGGCCCATTGGTAGCCACGGCCGTACACGGCCTCTGACCGCGCATCAGCCCGTGTGTTGGTGCCGTAATAGATACCGTTTTGCACGTCCCAGCCGTCGCTGAAGGTATGCCAGTCTGGCAGGGCACGGCCGTCAAACGTCTGCCGATATAAAAATTCATCCTGTACTACGGGTGACTCCACCACCTGGTTTACGCGGTAAGAGGCGATCATGTGCGGCACGGCCGTGCTGCCCGGCGGCATAAAAGGCCAGACATGCCCCAAAGCAATGCCCGCTGCAAAAAATGTAAAGTTTACAGCCGCGCACAAAAAGACCAGCGTCGCCGCACCCAACAACAACAAAAACATCAAACGGCGTCGCTTATAACGAGCGTATTTCAAATCGTAGATTTCTGATTCCGGGGATTTTTCCATCTCGACGTTCTCCTATGGGGTACGGCCGTGTGGTGGAGATGTGACGGCCGTTTTCCCTATACCATGGCTAGAAAACGTCTGACTGCCGGCAAATGTTCCCGCCTTTTTCGCGCTTGCCTTTATACCGCATTTCTCAGACATTCGCATTTAGAAAAGTGAAAACGCGCTGAGAGCAACTCAGCGTCTGACTGAACATTAACAATCGAATGAAGGCAACAAATCAGGCCGGTTTGGGTCGGTTTTTATGCTGTTTCTTGTCCCGCCGG
>CAADGU010000553.1 GCA_900696625.1 uncultured Chloroflexota bacterium
GTAATTGCGTAATTACCCACATGAGTAATCAGTGTAAAACAAGGGCCTGCCCTCGTCAGATGGCGGGCTTTTTTTTATGATAGCGGCTGATGTCAACACGTATTTCTACCTGGCGTTATTTTGATATATGGCTGGTGGCAGCGGTTTTGCTGCTGACTGCTTATGGTGTGCTGATCATTCGCAGCGCCGTAACCGGCGCACCTGCTTTTGAGGCTTTGCCGGTGGCACAGGTGCGCTGGGCTGCCATTGGCTTTATGATTATGTTAGCTTTTGCCGCCATTGATTACCGGGTGTTGACTTCCATGCACTGGTACATTTATTTTGGCCTGGTCGCCGCCCTCATTTTTGTGTTGGTGGCCGGCGCGTTTGGCAACGAGACGCGGCGTTGGATTCAGGTAACATCTGAAATCCGCATCCAGCCATCAGAATTTGGCCGCGTTTTTCTGGCCGTCACCTTTGCCCAATTCCTGGCAAACCGGCGACACAAAATTCACCAATTTTCCAACACAATTGCTGCCGTGATTTACATTTTGATCCCGGTTGGGCTGATTTTTTTAGAGCCAGACCTGGGTATGTCGCTGACATTTCTGGTGCTTTGGTTTGTGATGATCTGGTTAGCCGGGCTGCCACTCTCCCATTTTGCGCTGCTGGCATTGTTGGGGGTGATGGGGTTAACGGCCGTATTCCCCTTCTTGCAAGAGTATCAAAAAGAGCGCATCACCACCTTCATCAGCCCAGAGAGCGCCGACCAGGAGTCCCTTTTCAACATTGAGCAGGCCGAAATCAGCATTGGTTCTGGTGGCTGGTTTGGCAAAGGCTACCTCAACGGTACCCAAAGCCAGTTGGGGTTCCTGCGTGTGCAGCACACCGACTTTATCTTTTCCGTGCTCACCGAAGAGATGGGGCTGATTTTTGGCTCGCTGGTGGTGTTGGCGCTGATGGCCTTCATTTTGTGGCGTATTTTACGGGTGGCTTTTATTACGCCTGATCCGGTGGGTAAACTCATCTGTGTGGGCATTGCCACCATCCTCTTTTTCCAAACGGTCGTTAGTGTGGGCATGAACGTGCGGGTGCTGCCCGTCACCGGGCTGACGCTGCCTTTTGTGAGCTATGGTGGTAGCTCTCTCACCACCCTCTTCATCGCCATTGGCATTGTGCAATCCGTCCTCATGCGCCACCGGAAGCAGGAGTTTGGATAAACCGTAATCTGTGAGCCGTAAACCGTAATCGGATTACCGATTACCGATTACCGTTCACCAGGAAGTTTATGACAGTACGTACACGTTTTGCCCCCAGCCCAACGGGCTATTTACACATCGGCAGCGCCTGGTCGGCTTTGTTTGGTTGGATGTATGCCCGCAAACATGGCGGCCAGTTTTTGCTGCGCATTGAAGATACCGATACCAGCCGCACTGTGCCCGGCGCCATCGAAAATATGATGGAAGGGCTGCGCTGGTTTGGCCTTGATTGGGACGAGGGGCCGGATGTGGGCGGCCCATATGGGCCATATGTGCAGACGGAGCGAGTGGCGTTGTACCAGGAATATGCGCACTGGTTGATTGGTCACGGCCGTGCCTACAAATGTTTTGCCACGCCAGAAGAACTGGAAGCCATGCGGGACGCAGGTGTACCCGGTGGGTATGACCGGCGCTACCGCGACTATTCGGCCGATCAAGTGGCCGGCCTGGAAGCGCAGGGCAAACCGTATGTCATTCGTTTTAAGATGCCACTGACGGGGGAAACGGCCGTGCCCGACCTCCTACGCGGTAACGTCATCTTCCCCAATGACCAGTTCACCGATTACGTCATCCTCAAATCCAACGGCCTGCCCACCTACCATCTGGCGCACCTGGTGGATGATCACCTGATGAAGATCACGCACGTTACCCGCGGCGTGGAATGGCTCAATACTGCCCCCATCCATGTGCAAATGTACCAGGCGTTTGGATGGGAACTGCCGGTGCTGGTGCATTTGCCGGTGATCTTAAACCCCAGCGGCAAAGGTAAACTGAGCAAACGGCATCAAGCCTTTGTGGATAGCGGTGAAAAGGTATTGGTGCGCGCCACCGAATTCATAGAAGCCGGTTATCTGCCGGAAGCGGTGGTGAACTTCCTGGCAAACATTGGCTGGTCTTTTGGCAACGACCGCGAAAAATTCACCATTGCCGAAGCACTGCCCCGCTTTGACCTGGCGAGCATCAGCCCCGCGCCGGTGAAACTGCCTTACAGCAAGCTGGACTGGCTCAACGGCCAGTACATTCAGGAAATGGACATTCTGGCCCTGGCCCAGGCGGTGAAACCATATCTGGACAAAGAAGGGTGGGAAGTCAATCTGGAGTCGCTGCTGCTGGTGATGCCGGCCATGAAACCGCGCCTGAAAACTTTTCCCGACGCCATCCCGTTTTTGCGTTTCCTGTTTGACGAGACGCCGCCAGATGACACGGCCGTTTCCGCCGCCACCCTCAGCGATGACAAACTGCCACCGGAAGCGGCTAAGGCGGCGTTCACGGAGGCGCGCAATTTTCTGGCAACGGCCGTGTCCTTTGACGTGGAAACGCTGGGCGCCGGTCTCAGCCAGATTGGCAGCCAGTACACCACCAACGGCAAACCCGGCCCCTTCCTGGGCAAACTGCGCCTGGGCATCACCGGCCAACAAGTTTCCCCGCCCGTCTACGAATCCATCATCGCCCTCGGCCGTGACCGCGCCCTGGCCCGTTTAGATCGTATGATTGCCCTCTTATCATAAGAGATTAGGAGATTGGGAGATTAAACCAATCTCCCAATCCTTCAATCCATCTCCATTTTTCACTTAACCAAACCTTTACAAAGCCTTATCCGCCTGTTAACACCATGTTAAACACCACCGGCTATATTTACCAGCGTCACGTAGCAAGCAGCAACCGCTCAAAATTTTTCTTCTTTCCTCCCTTTTCTCCTCTTCTCCTCTATGGTTAGGGTAGCAGTTGCAAAGGACGAGGGAGAGGGCGCCCTCCCTCTCCCTTGTTCGCTTTCTAGTGACAGCGCCAGACAGATGGGTGGGATATGATGCAAAGACCCAAACGCCTGATTCGCCAGCCACAACAACGTCCAACCGCCCGCCAGCCGTTGGAGCGTGAACTACGCCGCCTGCAAGACAACATGCTGGTCATGGGCAGCCGCGTCAGCCATAACATTCTGGACGCAGTAGAAATTCTCAAACACCAAGACATAGAACGCGCGGGACAATTGATCGCCGATGACCGGCTGGTGAACGCCCAACGTTACCAGATGGAAGCCGACTGCTTGTCCCTCATTGCCACGCAAAACCCCATTGCCCGCGATTTGCGCATTATCGCCGCCGTGTTAGCCATCGTCACCGAACTGGAACGCATCAACGACTACGCCAAAGGTATTGCCAAAGTCACCTGCAAAGTGGGCAAAGAGCCGCTGCTGCCACCAACGTCTGATTTGCCGCGCATGGCGGTCAAGGCGCAGGGTATGTTACGGCGCGCCCTGTTTGCCTTTACCGAGCGCGATGTGGCCCTGGCCTATGCCATTGCCAACCTGGATGATGAAGTGGATGCCCTTTACAACCAGATTTATGCCAACCTGGTCGCCGAGGTCATCGAATGCCCCTCTGTAGCTGCCCATGCCAATTACTACCTGTGGGCAGCGCACAATCTGGAGCGCACCGGCGACCGGGCGCTCAACATTTGTGAGCGGGTCATTTTTACGGTAACAGGCAAACTGGTGGAACTGGACCATCTTGTTCCAGACGGAGATTTGGAGGGGTAGCAGGTAACAGGTTGCAGGTGGTCACTTGTCACTTGTCCTATCTATTACCCATAACTCCCCACAGGCAGATGAGTAGGATAAACTCCAACCTCATCACATGGAATAGAGGGGTTTAAATCTTGTTTGACAATCTTGTCACTTCCGACAATCAATGGGCTGCTGAA
>CAADGU010000554.1 GCA_900696625.1 uncultured Chloroflexota bacterium
CTGGCTTACGACGCCATTGAGACCATTCAGGGACACGGCCGTTTGCCCATTCTCGTTGGCGGTACCGGCCAATACGTCAAGGCGGTCATTGAAGGGTGGGGCATTCCCGCCGTTGCGCCGCAGCCAGCTTTGCGTGACGTTTTGTCACGGCTTGATGGCGCGGAATTGGCGCGTTGGCTGCGCGTGTTAGACCCCGCCAGCCGCGTTGACCCGCGCAATACCCGCCGGGTCATTCGCGCTTTGGAAGTGACGCTGGTCAGCGGCGTCCCCATCTCCGTTTTGCAGCGCAAATCGCCGCCGCCTTATGCCATCAAAGTCATTGGCCTTTACTGGGAACGGGCGGCGCACTTTGCCCGCATTGATACCAGAGTGGATGAGATGATGGCCGCCGGTCTGTTGGCAGAGTTGGAGGGGCTGCGGGCGGCGGGTTACGGCCGTACCCTACCGGCCATGAGCGGCCTGGGCTACCAGCAGTTGTGGGCCTATCTGGACGGGGAAATGGCGTTGGACACGGCCGTGGCGCGCATCAAATTTGAAACGCACCGTTTTGCCCGCCACCAGGCGGCCTGGTTCCGCCGCGACGACCCCACCATCACCTGGTTCGACGCCGCCCAACCGGATGTGGGTACGGCCGTGAGCAAATACGTGGCTGGCTTTTTGGGTAATTGAGAGATTGAGAGATTGAGAGATTGAGAGATTGGGAGATTGGGAGATTGGGTCACCCGTTCACCCCCTCACCTGTTCACCTCATCTCCCCCAGCAGCGCCAATATCCCCGCCCGGTTTTGCGGCCATTCTGTGTCGGCGTGGGTTTTGAGTTCGACGGTGAAGGAAGGGATACCCTGTGTGGTCAGCCAATCGCTGGCGTCGCCGGTGATGGGGTAGCTGTTGAACCGTTGGTGGGCGGGATAATTGGCGGCCAACCCATACACCTGAGCCAGTTCCAGAGAACGGCCGTCGGTCTCCGGGCAGCCGGCCGCATACACCCCATTGGCGGCGCTGTGCCAAAACACCACCACCGCCGGCTGCACTGCCAGAAAATAGTCGCGCAGGGCAACCGCTTCCGGCTCGGAAAACGGCCGTTCCCCGCCACTCACCACATTCCCCCGCCACTGCGCTGTGGCCGACCAGTCACAATCCCAATTGCGGTTCAAATCCACACCATTGGCGTTAAACCGGCCGGGGACGGTATCGGTTAATACCTGGGTGGGCTGGAAACGGCCGTTTTGCTGCGTCACCTGGTACTGCCCATCCGGGTTGGCGGCGGGGATGATGTACAGCGTTATCTCTGGTGGAATTTGCTCTGGGTTTGTGGTGAAATAATCAATGGCCTCATAAGCCAGCAAGATGGTGTTCCATTCATAGCCGCCATGAATGCCACCCACAAACAGCACCGGCTGTGGCCCGCTGCCAAAACGATACGCCACTATCGGCCGCCCTTCGGCCGACGCGCCGATAATCTGGCCGCTGCTGTCCAGGTTAAAGAGAGGAGCGGTAGACGGCCGTGTAACGGTGATAGGGTAAGCAGGCGTGGGGGTGTGCGGGGGCGAGGGGGTGAAGGTGGCCGGCGGTACGGCTGTTGCCAATGATAATACCGCCGCCTGGGTGGGTGGTGATGGCTGATTGGCCGTGAGTACGGCCGTACACCCCACCAGCAGCAGCACAGCTAAAACTATCCAACCACCTGCCTTCGCGCCCTTTCGCGTCCTTCGCGGATCATACCTCACGCCCGATCTCCGCCTTAAAACGGGCAATCAAATTCTGTTTCAGCACCCACAATTTGGGCGTCAGAGACACATGGTAAATGTGCGGGTGGAGCAATCGCCGCACCCCGGCATCCAGCCGATCCAGGTCAGCCTCGGCGCGCGCTCGCATCGCCTCCATGGTGGGCTGTGTGTAGGTCAGACGGCCGTCTTGCAGCACCGTTTCCAGCAGCGGTTCAATCTGCGAAATATCCGCTGCCGCCAGCGTGCGGGAAGTACCCGGTTCATTGGGATGCTGTAAAACCAACGGCTGCATCTGGCGTGGATCCTCATCGTGAAGACTCAATAAATCGGCTGTGGCCTGGCCGCGCCGGTCATACACCCGCCAAACCTGCTTAGAACCGGGATTCGGCGTTTTGACCGGATTCTCCGAGATTTTGATGGCCGGCGTCCAGGTCTGCCCGTCTGTTTGTGCGGCTACCAGTTTATAGACCCCATCCAACGCCGCGTCTCCGGCCGAGGTGATGAGATTGGTGCCCACACCATACACCAGCCGCTTCACGATGTGGTCGGCGTCCAGCCCGTAACGCGGCGCTTCATCTTCAATTTGCGCCAGAATTTGCAGGATGGTTAATTCGTCTAGCTGGTTAGATAGCACAATTTGCGTGTCGGCAAAACCGGCGGCGTCCAGCATTTTGGCGGACTGCACAGACAGGTAAGCCAGGTCGCCAGAATCCAGGCGGATGCCCACCGGTTGGTGCCCTTTGCGCCGCAGCTCCTCAAAAACGCGAATGGCGTTGGGCAGGCCGCTTTCCAGGGTGTTGACGGTATCCACCAGCAGCAGGCAATCATCCGGGTAGACATCGGCGTAGGCGCGGAAGGCGGCCAATTCACCCTCACCCATTGCCAGGAACAACTGCACCATGCTGTGGGCGTGGGTGCCCTTGGGCGCCGCGCCCAATACGGCCGATATGCCCACGTTCGAGGTAAACCGCGCCCCACCGATGAGCGCCGCCCGCGCCCCGGCATTCACGCCGCGCTCCTGGCCGCGCCTCATGCCAAATTCCAGCAGCAGTTGGCCGCGCCCGGCCTGCCGGAGGCGGGAGGCTCTGGTGGCAATGAGGGTGGGGTAATTGAGCTGATTGAGCAGCGGGGTTTCCAGGATTTGGGCCATAGCCAGCGGGCCTTGCACGGCCGTCAGCGGCACATTCGGATGCACCACCCGCCCTTCAGGGATCGCTCGCAGCGTAATGCCGGCGAAGTTGCCATTGGTGCGCAGCCAGGCCAGAAAATCATCGTCAAAGAGGCGGCGGCCGGTCTGGCCTGTTTGTGTTCGTAAAAAGGCCAGGTCTTCATCCCGGAAGTGTGCCCGTTCCATCCAATCCAGCAGCCAGGCCAGACCGGCATTGATGCAGTACCCGGCTTTGTGCAGGCCATAATCTGGATAACTGCGAAAGAAATGGTCAAATTGGGCCTGTTTTTCATGCACACCCAGACGGAAGTAAAGGTGAGCCATCGTCAGTTGGTACATGTCGGTGAAGAGGATGCCTTCGGCGGTTTGTTGTTCGGTTGGGGTCATAGATATTCCTCATGTGCGTTGCACTTTCAAAGTGCGTTGCACAGAGGTTAACACGATTTGCCCTGGCGGGCATCTTAAAAGTGGCGGTACCGATATTTGATGAGGCGAGCATAAACGCCAACGGCCGTGCCCACCACCGCACCAACGATCACGCCAATTTGCCAACCAACCGCGCCGCCAATGATTAACCCGATCACGCCAAATAGCAGCGCGTATCCGGCCATCCCCAATAGCACATAGCCCACCAACCCGGCCACCAGTCCGACGGATAATTTGCCGAAGCGGGTCAGGCCAACAGCTACGCCCACGCCGGCAATAATGCCCAGGAGCAGACTCAGGGTGGTAATGGTACGGCCGTATACCATGACCTCAGATTGCGCCAGAAGCCACCCCAATACCAGTCCGGCCCCAATCCCCAAGAATATGCTCAAGCCGACCCTGACCACACGGTTCCAGATAGAAGGGTTTGTTTCTGATGATGTCACGAATATCTCTTCCATTCTCTCGCCTTGACTATCTTAACCAATACACCTCAACCATAGATGCTACAAAACTACCGGCTTGACGGCAATGGTTATAAATTCCCCCACCAATTTGAATCCTTTTGGGGCACAATCTGTTACCCATAGTGAAAGTGACTTTCAAACAACAAAGGATTGGTATGGAACAGCTGAGTGATTTGGAATTGGTAAACCAGGCACAAAAGGGAAATCGGGAAGCGATTGGCGCGTTATATGACCGGCATCACCTGCGCATATACCGCTATGTGCGTTCCCGCATTTATGACACCCAACTGGCTCATGACCTGACGGGTGAGATTTTTTTGCGCATGGTGCGCCATTTAGACACGTACCGGCCCACCGGCGCCCCTTTTACCGCCTGGTTGTACCAGATTGCCCGTAACCATCTGGCTAATCACGTCCAGAAGGAAAGCGGGCCGCAGATGGTGGCATTAACAGAGATGAGCAAAAATGGGCACACGGCCGTAGACCCGGCCATCGTCGTCGAGCAGCAGTTGGAAATGGAAGGGCTGTTGGCCGCGCTGAACCGGTTGGAGGAAAGCCAGCGCGAGGTGCTGGCGCTTCGTTTCCTGGCCGGTTTATCGCTGCAAGAAGTGGCGGAGACGCTGGATAAATCGGTAGCGGCCGTGAAATCCATCCAACATCGCAGCTTGAAAACCATGAAATTGCTCATGCGCAGTAAAGAAATGGAGACTGTGATGCGTGATGCGTGACCGGAAGAGGTTTCACGCATCATCTTTTACGCAGCACATAACGCGGAGAATGTGATGAACGAACACGAATCAGAAGCACGAGTACAGGAACGTTTGGAACTATGGGAAAAGGGTGAGCCGTTGGTTGTTTGTCTGCAAGGATTGGACGCCGAAGAAGCATCTCTGGTGCAAACGGCCGTGCAATTGCAACAAGCGCCTATCCCCACCCCGGACGGCACGGCCGTTGCCGCCCAACGGGCTGCGGTCATGGCAGCGGGGTCACTACCCGCTGCCATACCGGCCAACCCCCTCTGGAAGGAGCGCCTGATTAACCTGTGGCAGACTCTTTTTACCCATCGGGAAGTGGCGCTGGCCCTCTCTTTTGTCCTTATCCTTATTCTTTCATTTGCCTGGTTTGGTTTGCGCGGCAATGAGCCGGAAGCGCCGGTCACGGCCGTGTTACCCGCCTCTGATGAAGCATCTATAACAGCGCCCATCACTACACAGACTGAAACCGAAATGGCGGCTTTGCCGGCAACGCAGCCAGAATTGGCGGCCGAAGAGACAACGGGCGAAGAGGCATCTACCATCCCTGGGTCGAATGTACCTGCTGCCATTCAGACGGCCGTCACAGGGAATCAACTCTTCATGCCGGTTCTGTCCACATCGCTGTTGGCCGGGCCGGGGCAGGCCGCCCTGCATGAACTTTCCGGCATGGTAGAAGTGAAAACGGCGGATGGTGAATGGACGGCCGTGACTGCCAACATCCATCTCACCACTGGCGCCCACATCCGCACCGGCAGTCTCTCCAGCGCTGCCCTCACCTTCTACGATGGCAGCCAGGCGCATCTTGGCCCCAACGCGGAATTGTCGCTGGACGAGGTACACGCTTTACAACCGGCCGAAGGTTTTCGTACCGTGGTGATGACCCAATGGACCGGCGTTAGCGACCACACCGTGCAAATTCGGAACGACGGCGGTTCCCGGTATGAAGTGAAGACGCCAACCGGCTCCGGGCTGGCGCGGGGCACACAGTTCCGTGTGCAGGTGCAGCCGGACGGCCGTGCGGTCTATACCGTCACCGAAGGCAAGGTAGACGTAAACAATCAGGGTCGCACCGTTTCCCTCATCGCCGGGCAAACCACCCAATTTGCCGCCGATGAACCGCCGGCCTCCCCCAGTTTCCTCGTTACCGGCGTTGGTGTGTTGACCCAGATGGGCGATACCTGGATCGTGGCCGGGCAATCCTTCACCGTGAATGAAGACACCCTCATCCTGGGCGATCCACAGTTAGGCGACTGGGTCAGCGTCACCGGGCATCTCGTCCCTGGCAGTGACCCCGCGGCCGATACCATCCAGCGGCTGCACAGCGGTGGCGGCCATGATGGCGGCAATGAATTCACGCTCACCGGCCCGGTGGAAAGCATCAGCGAGACGGTTTGGGTGGTAGCCGGGCAGACCATTAGCGTCACGGCGGACACGGCCGTAGATGAAGGCATTGCCATGGGCGACACCGTGCGCGTTCGCGGCGACATTCTGCCTGGCGATGGCACGCTGGTTGCCGTTACCATCGAGTTGTTGGCCGTGCCCGACGAACTGCCTTTTGAATTTGTGGGTGTCGTACAGGTGCAGGCAGACGCCGAATGGACAATTTCTGGCATCGCCATTCAGATTGACGCCGGCACCCAAATTGAAGAAGGCATCGGCGTGGGCGATACTGTCAAAGTAGAAGGCGTTATCCTGCCCGACAATACCTGGCTGGCGCGGGAGATCACCCTTGTTTCCCCTGATAACGCCACCTTCACCATCACTGGGGAACTGTTCAGCATGTCTCCCTGGAATGTGGCCGGCGTCCCTTTCACCGTCGCCGACTGGACGCAGATTGAACCCGGTCTGGAAATTGGCGACCTGGTGCGCGTCACCGGCATCATCCTGCCCGATGGCGCCTGGGTGGCGGCTGAAATCGTGAAACTGGATAACCATGTGCTGCAAATCATCTTTGTGGGTACGGTGGACAGTATAGACCCCTGGGTGGTGAATGGCCTGCCGCTGGTCACGGACGATGACACCATCATCGAAGATGGCATCGTCGTGGGTGATCTGGTGCGCGTCGTCGCCTGGATTCGCACCGATGGCACCTGGCTGGCAACACAAATTGACCTGTTGGATGATGGTGACGAGCAGGGGTGTGTGGCAATTACGGCCGTGATCACCGCCATCAACGGCAACCAGGTCATCCTGGCAAATGGGCAAACCATCCTGCTGGATGAAGGCATCATCATTGACGGCGAATTGACCGTCGGCTCGGTGGTACTCATTGTCGCCTGTGTACAGGCCGATGGCACGATAGTCATTGTCTCCATCACCATTATCTACACACCACCGCCGCCCGGGCCGCCAACACCGCCACCCCCAGGCCCACCACCTGGACCCGGCGGTAACGTGACCATCTGCCACAAACCGGGTACACCGGCCGAGAAAACAATGACCTTACCCCAATCGGCTCTCGGGGGACACCTGGGCCATGGTGATACGATGGGGCCGTGTCCGTAAATCGGTAATCGGTAAACAGTAATCGGTTATCGGTAGTAGAGAACGCAAGAGGTGGATTCGCCTCTTGCGTTCTTTTTTTGCGGCGACAGGTCTGGCGACGGTGGTATAATTCACGCACGGAGGGGAGGCTTTAGCCGACACGTGTCGGCTAAAGCCTCCCCTCCAGAGAGTAAACCTATGACAATACGCATTGATGAAGAATATCTGGTTTCCACGCTTGCCCAGTTGGTGCAGATCAATTCTACCAACCCGTCTTTGTCCCCAGACGGGGCGGGGGAGGCGGAGATTGCTGCTTTTGTGGCCGGGGCGCTGCGTGATCTGGGGCTGGCAGTGACGGCCTGGGAGCTGGCGCCGGGGCGGTGGAACGTGGTGGGGCGGTTGGCGGGCAGTGGTCACGGCCGTAGCCGCAGTCTGCTCCTAAACGCCCACCTGGACACGGTGGGGGTGACGGGCATGGCCGAGCCGTTTTCCGGGGCGGTGCGTGACGGCCGTCTGTATGGCCGGGGCAGCCAGGATATGAAAGGCAGTCTGGCGGCGATGTTGGCGGCGGCGAAGGCGCTGGTGGAAAGTGGCGCGCGTTTGGATGGGGACGTGTTGGTCACGGCCGTAGCCGACGAAGAACACAGCAGCATCGGCGCGGACGATCTGGTGGCGAAGGGTTTTCGGACCACTGCTGCCATCGTTACCGAGCCAACCGATCTGGGCGTGTGTCTGGCGCATCGTGGGTTCATCTGGTATGACGTGGAAACATTTGGCCGGGCGGCGCATGGCAGCCGCTACCGGGAGGGCATTGACGCCAATATGCACATGGGCCGTTTTCTGGCGGAACTGGCGCAGTTGGAGGCAGAATTGCGGGCACGGCCGTCACATCCCCTGGTAGCTGTGCCCTCATTACACGCCGCCACGCTGCACGGCGGCACAGAAGTGAGCGTCTATGCCGCTCACTGCCGCCTGCAAATAGAGCGCCGCACCGTGCCCGGCGAAACAGTTGAATCGGCGACCGCCGAATTACAAGGGATCATTGACCGCTTGAGCGCGGCCGACCCCACCTTCCGCGCCACCGTGACGCCCACCTTCAGCCGCCCACCATTTGCCGTGAACGAGACAGCGGAAATTGTGCAGGCGGTGACACAGGCGGCCACAACCCGTCTGGGGCGTAAACCAGACGTTATCGGCCAGCTTTTCTGGACAGACGCGGCCATTTTTGCCGCTGCCGGCATGGAGACGATGCTCATCGGCCCCACCGGCCATGGCCTGCACAGCGCCGAAGAATGGGTAGACCTGGCCTCGGTGGTGGATTTAGCCGCGATATTGGCGGACACGGCCGTGCGTTATTTGAACAGGTGAGCAGGTGAAAGGGTGACAAGGTGATCAATTACCCAATTACCCAATTACCCAATCTCCTAATCTCCAATCTCC
>CAADGU010000555.1 GCA_900696625.1 uncultured Chloroflexota bacterium
GTAATCGGTAATGCGTAGATCACCGATTACTGATAACCGATTACCGATAACCGGAAATGGAGGAACATGCAATTCAAAACCATCATCGAACCTTTTCGCATTAAGACGGTGGAGCCGATCCGGCAGACGACGCGGGATGAACGGGAGCGGCTGTTAGCAGAGGCGGGGTATAACCTGTTCCTGCTGCGGGCAGAGGACGTGCTGATTGACCTGCTCACCGATTCGGGCACGGGGGCGATGTCCTCCGGCCAATGGGCGGGCATGATGTTGGGGGACGAGAGTTATGCCGGGGCCAAGTCGTTTTACAAGTTTGAAACGGCCGTGCGCAACATCACCGGCTTCAAACACGTCATCCCCACCCACCAGGGCCGCGCCGCCGAACGCATCCTCTTTGGCTCACTGCTCAAACCGGGCGAGATTGTGCCCAATAACACCCACTTCGACACCACCCGCGCCAACATCGAATACCGCAAGGCGACCGCGCTAGACATTGCCGTCCCCGAAGCGCACGACCCCGCCCATATCCTGCCCTTCAAAGGTAACATGGATCTGGCCGCGCTGGAACAAACCATCGCCGATTATCCCGGTAGGGTGCCGCTGGCGATGATCACCGTCACCAACAACTCCGGCGGCGGCCAACCGGTGAGCATGGCCAACATCCGCGCCGCCAGCGAAATTTGCCACCGCCATGGGGTGCTGTTTTTCCTGGATGCCTGCCGTTTTGCCGAAAATGCCTGGTTCATCAAAACCCGCGAACCTGGCTACGCCCACAAGACGCCGCTGGAAATTGCCCAGGAGATGTTCAGCTATGCCGATGGCTGCACCATGAGCGCCAAGAAGGATGGCATGGCCAACATCGGCGGCTTCCTGGCGCTGAACGATGATGCTCTGGCGCAAAAGTGCAAAAACCTGCTCATTCTCACCGAAGGCTTTCCCACTTATGGCGGTCTGGCGGGTTATGATTTGGAAGCGATTGCCGTCGGATTGGAAGAGGTGCTGCACGAGGATTACCTGCAATATCGCATTCGTTCGGTGGCCTATCTGGGCGATATTCTCACAGCCAACGGTGTGCCCATTGTGCAGCCGCCGGGCGGCCACGCCATATACATTGACGCCCTGGCGATGCTGCCCCACATTCCGCAAAGTGAATACCCGGCCTGGGCGCTGTCGTTGGTGCTTTATCTGGAAGGTGGGATTCGCTCGGTGGAGATTGGCTCGGTGATGTTTGGGCATCAGCCGGATGGCTCGGAACATCCGGCGGCGATGGAACTGGTGCGCCTGGCCTTTCCCCGCCGTGTCTATACGCAAAGCCATGTGGATTATCTGGCCGAGGTCATTTTGTACGTCAACAACATCCGGGAACATATTCGCGGCGTGCGCATCGCCGACGCGCCACCCGTGCTGCGCCATTTCACGGCGCGGATGGAACCAGCGCATGGAAGGTTATTAAACTCATGAAGATTTTGGAGTACGATGCGGTTGATCCATTCAGTGTACTGGACTTGAATCTTCTATGCTTCCGTTTTGCCCTGACACCAGAGATGGCGACTAAAATTCGCCGTCTGGATGACCGGGCTTTCCCATTTCTAGCGATTTATGCGGTTGATAACGGCCGTGTGTTGGGGCAGGTTGGTGTGTTTCGCCTACCGGTTATGACCACCGCTGGCCCAGAAGACGTCGGCGGAATCTGGGCCATGTGTACGCATCCCGCTTATGCCCGCCAGGGAATTGGCTCGATGCTGATTGCCGAGGCCCATGCCCGAATGCGAGCCGCGGGTTTGCGCTTTGTGGCTTTGGGAACCAGCCGTCATTGGGTGTCACACCCCTTTTACCGGCGGCACGGCTACCAGGACATCGCCCACTTTGCCGCAGCTTTAGCCCCCCGAACAATGGTAGCAGAGCATGCTAATGGAATAACTGTGACGAAGGCCACCCACGATATGCTGCGGGAAGCAGACTTGCTTTTTCGGCAAGTGGCAGTGAGTAAAATCGGCTTTGCTCGGCGGCATGATGATTTCTTGCCCAAAATGGTGATGATTGGTGATGATGTGCGTCTGGAGGATTTGCGGTTGCTGCATCACGGCCGTGATTTGATCGGTTACGCTGCCGTTCAGGATTCCGATACCTTGTTCAAGGTGAATGACATTCTGTTGATAGATGAGGGTGATATTGTGGCCGCGGTGGCGGGTTTAATGACTGAATCGAATGCCCGTTATGTACAGGTCACAATGAATAATCATTCACCACACCTGAACAATTTGCGGCAGGCAGGTTTTCAGGTTGCATCTAACACGTTGGATGTGATTATGCTCAGATCTCTGGTAGATGAGATTGACGCTGCTGCTACATCCACCTTGTTTGGCCTGGGCACGTATCAATTTATGATGTCCTGGATGGATGTAACGTGAGGCAGGTATATTGAGGCAGGTATATCCTGCTGAAATCACAATAAACTTAACATAAAGAGAAGAATAATGGCACAATTATCAGACAAAGTAACGCTCGTAACTGGCGGGGGATCGGGGATTGGGCGGGCCACGGCCGTGCTCTTTGCCCAGGAAGGTGCGCAGGTGGCGGTGGCGGACGTGAACCTGGATACGGCCGAGGACACAGTGCAAATGATCACTGATAACGGCGGGCAGGCGTTTGCTTTTCAGGCGGATGTGTCGCGGGCGGCTGATGTGCAGGCGATGGTGGGCGCGGTGGTGGCGCGATACGGCCGTCTGGACTGCGCCTTCAACAATGCCGGCATTGAAGGGCTGCCCACACGCACAATGGACGTAAGCGAGGACGATTTTGACCGCATTATTGCTGTGAACTTGAAAGGGGTGTGGCTGTGCCTGAAGTATGAATTAGAGCAAATGGTGGCCCAGGGCGGCGGGGCGATTGTGAACACGGCCTCGGTGGCCGGGCTGACGGGCGCTCATTCCATGCCCGCTTATGCCGCCAGCAAACATGGGGTGGTGGGATTGACACGAACGGCGGCGGTGGAGTACGGCCGTAAAAACATCCGCATCAACGCCGTTTGCCCCGCCGTCATCGAGACGCCCATGGTAACACGCGGGTTTGAAACCCTACCCCAATTTCTGGAAGCCACCATCCACATCAACCCTATGCGCCGCCTGGGGCAGGCCGACGAAGTGGCCCGCGCCGTCCTCTGGCTCTGTTCCGACGCGGCTTCCTTCACCAACGGCCTGGCGCTGACGGTAGATGGTGGCTTTACCGCCCAGTAACCCAAATTGCTTATTGCTCTTATCATCAGGTTGTGGACAATATCTTTTGGAAGAGAGATGAAAAAACTTCACCATGCAAACATTATGAAAAAATAATATCTGGCTGACCAATAGCAGAATGGATGAGAGCCATGCTACACCTTCCCAATTATGTCATTACGCAGCATATGGGGGAGGGGCCGAATGCGAGCGTTTACAAGGGGTTTTCAGGGGAGCGCGTTAAACGTCCCTGCCTCATCAAACAATTTCACTTAACAAATCCCTCCGTCAGCAATATCGCCAGAACTAAACAAATCTATAAAAATCTGCAAAAGCTATCTTCCCCAGGCGTTTTGGAAATTTATGAAGTGTTGGAGCAGCCGGAAGGGTTGGTGCTGGTGTTTGAAGACATACCGTTGTTCACCTTGCAGTCATTGTTGGCGGCCGCGGGGCCAATTTCTCTGCACCTGTTCTTTCAAATTAGCATCCCATTGGCAGCCACTTTACAAGAACTGCACCAACACCACATCGTTCATGGCAGCATCAAACCGGCCAATATCCTCATTCACCCGGACACTTACCAACCAAAGCTTTGGGATTTTGGCATCTTCTCTTTAATCCACCCTTCCATCAATTTTTTTGATCCGCATTTTTTGACCGCATCTTTACCCTACATGTCGCCGGAACAATCTGGTCGTTTGCACCGAACGGCAGATTACCGAACGGATTTGTACTCTTTGGGCATTACATTTTATGAAATGTTGGCGGGGAAACCGCCCTTTGAATCATCAGACCCTTTGGAAATTATCCACAGCCATCTGGCGCGAAACCCCAAACCTTTGTCGGCCATCTCGGCAAATGTGCCGCAGGTGGTGTCTGACATTGTTTTGAAGTTATTGGCCAAAGAGCCGGCAAGCCGTTATCAGAGTGGGCGCGGGGTGTGGTCGGACCTGGCAAACTGCCAACATCAATTTTGCCACGACGAAGCCATCCTGCCTTTTAAGCTGGGTCAGTATGACCAGGCAGATAAGTTTTTGATCCCGCAAAGATTGTACGGCCGTGACCAGGAAATCAAACGCCTGCACCGGGCCGTCAAGTCGTTAAATACATGCGCGAAAGAAATCATTTTGGTAACCGGAGAAGCCGGTGTGGGCAAATCGGCTTTGGTCAACGAAATAAATTCGCAAGTGATACGGCAGCAGGGGTATTTTGCAGCCGGCAATTATGAACAACTGACGCGGAATAAAGCCTATAGCGGCATCTTACAAGCCGTTCGCCATCTTGTGCAACAAATTTTAAGCGAAGGTGAAGAGCAGGTAGCGGATTGGAAAAGGAGATTTGACCTGGCTTTAGGCAGAAATGCTTCTGTTCTCATTGACCTGGCGCCGGAAATAGGCCAGCTTCTGCCAGCCCCGGCAAAATCAGAGCCGTCTGTTTCCGTAAACCCCAACCGGCTCAATCTATTGTTTGAACAATTTATTGGCGTATTCGCCGCGAAGGGGCGCTCGCTGGTCTTCTTTTTTGACAATCTACAATGGGTAGATTTTGCCAGCCTGGACTTGATTCAGCACCTCATGTTGGCGCCTGGCATCAATCATACACTGGTGATCGCCGCTTACCGGGAGGATGAAGTGCAACCGGCCCATCCCTTATTGGCAACCATCAACGAGGCGCAAAAGGCGGGCGTATCATTACAGGTTATGCACCTGTCATCACTGGCGTTGGCAACTGTGAATCAATGGATGGCCGATACCTTTTCATTAGAACCGGAGGCGACCACTGTTTTCTCAGAAATGGTGCATTATAAAACCGGGGGAAATCCTTTTTTTATCAAATTGTTTCTGCAAACGCTCTATGAAGAAAACATCTTGACCTTTGATGGAGAAGCGGGTTGGCAGTGGGATCTGCCCAGGGTTCAGCAGCTAGAAGCAACGGCAAATGTGGTCAATTTAATGTTACAGCGCATTAGCCTTTTGCCTTTACCGGCCCGGCGCTTGCTTAATCTGGCGGCCTGTGTGGGCGCTGAATTTTCGCTGGATACGATAGCGGCTGTGGCCGAACATACCCAAGAGGGGGTGTATTTAGACCTGGAACCGGCAATTACGGCCGGCATCATATTTCAGTCGGATGAAAAATCGTTTCGTTTTGCGCACGGCCGTGTCCAACAGGCCATTTATGCTGCATTGGCGCCGGCCCAAAAGCAGCAAATTCATTGGCAAATTGGGCATTACTGGCTGGCACAGCATCAGACGGAAACCCAGGAAGATAGGGTCTTCGATGTTGTTAATCAGCTAAATCTAGGGCAGGCTTGCATTGAAACCGAGGCAGAGTGTTTGCAATTGTTAACGTTGAACCTGGCCGCCGGACAGAAAGCGGAAATGACGGCGGCTTACCAATCAGCGTATGAATATGTACACACAGCGCTGGCGCTGACGCCATCTATTCCAGAGGGATGGGAAGCACATCATGACATCTGGCTGGATTTGTACAACGAAGCGATAAAAACGGCCTATCTGAGCGGCCATCTGGACGCGGTAGAAACACTTGCCTCTGTTTTATTGAGCCAGGCCAGGACAATACACGAGAAACAAAAAACATTTCAAACGCAAATTCAACTCCGGCTGTCGCAAAACCAATTGGCTGAAGCGGTGGCTCTGGGCCGGGAAGTGCTGGCGGAACTGGGCATCATGCTGCCGGAGGAGCCGGTACAGGCAGATTTTGAAGCGGGTTATGAACGTATACAGCAGTTGTTGCACGGCCGTGAAATTGCCACCCTCATTGACTTACCCCCCATGCAAACGCCCGATGGCCTGATGGCCATGCGCATTTTGTCGGCTATCAGCACGGCCGTTTGGACCACTTCACCCATTTTGTACGCGCTCGATGTTTTTAAGCGCGTTGAATTATCACTCATCCATGGCAATGCCCCCACCTCTGCGGCGGCCTATGGGGGTCTGGGCGTCATTTTGTGCAGCCAGATTGGCGATGTGCAGATGGGGCATCGTTTCGGCCAACTGGCTTTAGAAATCGTTAAAAAATATCAGCTAAAAAACGCCGAGGCCCGCACAATTGGCGCCGTTTATAGTTTTACATTTCATTGGCTACGGCCGTTGCACGAGTCATTACAACCCGCTTTAGAGGGCCATCAAATTGGGATTGATGCCGGGGATTTCAATTTTGCGGCCAGCAATGCTTATCTCTACACCAGACATGCTTACTGTTCCGGGCATAATCTGACCGCCCTCAACCATCATATTCATGCCCTCATTCGCACAGTACGCCAGCTAAAACAAGAAAGAGCGGCGCATATGCTGAACATGGACTTGCAAATCTGCCTCAATCTGCAGAAGGAAACGGCCGAGCCATATCGTTTAATAGGGTCGGCGTTTAATGAAGAGGAGATGTTGTCCATTTACCAGGCCAGAAACGATAACAGCCGCATAAGCACGGTGTTGTGTAACAAATTGATGTTGGCTTATCTTTTTGGGGCATATGATGAGGCGGTGCGGCTGGCCCACCAGGTTGAAGAGCGGGTGGTTGGTTTATCGGCATCCATTTATCTACCCTTGTTCAATTTCTATGACTCTTTAACACACCTGGCTGTTTATGCCGGCCGTATCGCCGGGGAACAGGCAGAAATAGGGGCGCGTGTGGCTGCCAATCAAAAAAGGTTGCACGAGTGGGCCGGCCATGCGCCGATGAATTTTCAGCATAAATGGCTGCTGGTGGCAGCAGAACAGGCGGCGATCAGCCAGGATTTTGGGCAGGCGCGTGAGTATTATGATGAGGCCATCCGGTTAGCCGGGCAGCATGGGTATGTTCAGGAAGAGGGGTTGGCGAATGAACGAGCAGCAACTTTTTATCTGGGGCGGGGACAGGAAGGATTGGCCCGTTTTTATGCGCAGGCGGCCCTGGAGTGTTACGGCCGTTGGGGAGCAGCGGCCAAACAAAAATCTCTCAAAACCGCCATGCCTCAGTTGTTTATGCCAGAACCGGCAGCGCCTGGCGGGTTGAGCGGGAAGATGATGGACACGGCCGTTGAAAATGTGCTGCAATATGCCAGCGTCCTCAAGGCAACACGCATCCTCTCTGAGGAAATTGTGCTGGAAAAATTGATAGAAAAGCTGATGCGTGTCGTCATTGAAAATGCCGGCGCGCAACGCGGCTACCTGATCATGCCCCAAAACGACCAGCTTAAAATCCAGGCCGTCGTATCCGTTGAATCAGAAGATGTCAACCTCTTTCAAGACAAACCGATAGATGTTTGTAAGAAAATCGCCGCCACTGTCGTACACCATGTGGCCCAGTTTGGCGAAACCGTCTTGCTCCATCATGCGGCCCGTGAAGGTGACTTCACCCATGACCCCAATATCATCGCCCACCAGACAAAATCCGTGTTGTGCATGAAGATTCAACGCCAACAGGAGATAATGGGCATCCTCTATTTGGAAAACAATCTGACCACGCACGCTTTTACTGAAACCCGCATTGAACTTCTGCAAATCTTGTTAAGCCAGGCCGCTATTTCTCTGCAAAACGCAACCTATTATGAAAACCTCAAACAAGAAATCGAGGAGCGCAAGTTGGCCGAAGAACGCCTGCGCACCAGCGAAGCAGAATGGCGCTCGTTGGTAGATAATGCGCCGGATACCATTATGATTGTTTCCAGAGATATGCGGGTGCGCTTTGTAAACCGCCTGCTGCCCACACTGCGCCGGGAAGATGTCATTGGCGAACTGATTTACAATTTTGTTTTGCCCGAAGACCAGGCGCTTGTCAAGGAAAACATAGAGTTTGTATTCAACCATGGCGCCCATGCAGCCTATGAATCAACCGGCCCTGGCGAAAACGGCAAAATGGGCTGGTACATTACGCGCCTGGGGCCAATTTTGCATGAAGGGGAGGTGGTGGGGGTGACAATGGTCGCTACCGATATTACCAAACGCCGGGAAACAGAAGATAAACTACACCTCTATATGGCTGAGTTGGAACGGAGCAACCGGGAATTGCAAGATTTTGCTTATATCTCATCCCATGATTTGCAGGAACCTCTGCGCAAAATACAAACCTTTAGTGATCGCCTCGCCGATAAATATCAAGACGTATTGGATGAGCGTGGCCTGGATTACCTGCGGCGTATGCAAAATGCCGCCGCGCGTATGCAAACATTGATTGAGGATTTGCTGGCATTTTCACGAGTGACGACAAAAGCAATGCCTTTCAGCCAAATTGATTTGAACGAAGTTCTGCACCATGTTTTGTCGAATTTGGAATTGCAAATAGAACAAACCAACGCCCAAATTCACGTGGCCCCGCTGCACCGGATCGAAGCCGATAAATCCCAAATGCTCCATCTCTTCCAAAATCTAATCAGCAATGCCTTGAAGTTTCATCGTGAGGGGGTGCCGCCGGTCATTGAAGTCGCAGATGAACGCATTTTTGATCACAAACCGGGTGTGCCGTTTGTCAGGATCACGGTTGAGGATAATGGGATTGGCTTTGAGGAGCAGTATGCCGAGCGTATTTTTGGCGTGTTTCAGCGGCTGCACGGCCGTGACCGTTATGAAGGCACCGGCGTCGGTTTAGCCATTTGTCGCAAAATTACCGACCGCCATCA
>CAADGU010000556.1 GCA_900696625.1 uncultured Chloroflexota bacterium
ATGACAAAGTGGTTGATGAGTAGGCGCAAACGGCCGTTTTCCCGGCGTGCCAATGCTGATATAGTTCTTTTTGGAACTGGGGCCTGGTAAAACTGTAACCTGGAGCTTCCTCGGAAGAGCAACCCAAATTTTATAAAGCAAAATAGACCTGACAGGTGTTCTGAAACCTGCCAGGTCTTGAAAGGGAAGTGATTGATATGAATAGACAGACACCTCCGCTGGTATCTGGCGCTGTGCCCGGCGCGGGCCACGCCATCGAATTTTATCGGGATCGACCGGGCCTTATCCGGCGCGGTTTTGAAGAGCATGGCAGCGTGTTTGCCATTAAACTCGCCAGCCAAAACGTGGCCGTTGTGGTTGGCCCGGAAAATCAAAAACAGTTTTTCATGGAAACGGACAAAAGCCTGAACATCCAGGAGCCTTACCGCTTTCTCAAGGCGATGTTTGGCGAAACGTTGTTTCTGGCCGACCATGAAGAGTATGTGCGGCAACGGCCGTTTGTGCAGGAAATGTTCAAACGGGAAAAAATGTTACATTACGTGGATGTGATGCAGGAAGTCATTCAAACCTGGCTGGATGCCCTGGGTGATTCCGGCGAGATGGAATTGACCGGTGAAATTATCCACCTGGTGCAGGAAGTAGCCGGGAACTGCTTTTTGGGCAAAGAGGCGCACCAGGAGATTGGGCGCGAATTTTGGGAACAATACAAATATCTGAGCCAGGCGCTTGACCCGCTGCTGCCGCCCGATTTGCCCCATCCCAAATTTATCCGCCGCGACCGCGCCAAAACGCGCATGTTGGAAATTTTGCAGCCGATCATTGCCCGCCGCCGCCAGAACCCGGCCGCGTATGATGACTTTTTACAAGACATCATTATGAAAGAAGACCGGAATGGCAATCTGATTGAAGAGGAAACGGCGCTGAATATGCTGATCGGCTTTATGTTTGCCGGGCATGAAACCACGGCCGGGCAGGCCGCCTGGACCATTATCCTGCTCTTGCAACATCCAGCGTATCTGGAACGGGTGCAGGCGGAACTGGCGCAGGTGGCGCCCTATCCTGAACGCATTGATCCCCGGCGTATGATCCAGTTGCACCATATTGAGTGGGCGGTGCGCGAGGTGGAACGGCTACGGCCGTCGGCCGACATGCTCATGCGCACCGTGCAGGAAGAGGTGCAATTTGGCGATTACGTCATCCCCGCCGGCTGGCTGGTGCAGGTGACGCAGGGCATCGGCCACAAGCTGCCCGCTTATTTTGAGCGCCCAGAGCAGTTTGATCCCCTGCGCTATGCCCCCGGACGTGAAGAGGATAAACAGGATCGGTTCCTGCTTTTTGGATTTGGCGGCGGCGCGCACAAATGCACGGGCATGAATTTTGCCAACAATGAGATGACGTTGATCACGGCGCTGCTTTTCCGTGCATTTGATCTGGAACTGATGACGCCAGACCCCCATGTGGTACAGGGTATGGGCGCGAACCATCCTTCTGAGACGGTTGTCCGTTATCGCCGCAAGCAGGTGGCGGCAACGGCCGTGACGCCCGCAATGGCATGGGCAGGTGCAGGATGAGCAAAAATTGGAAATCATTGGCGATAGCGGGTACGGTGGTGGGAGCGACGGCCGTGTACCTGTGGCAGCATAAACCAAAACGAGTGGAAACGGCCGTGCGCCCACCCTTTAGCCAGCAATATGGCCCCTGGGCCATTGTTACCGGCGCGGCGCGCAAAGAGGGCATCGGCTATGGCTTTGCCCGGCATCTGGCGGGGCGGCATCTCAATCTGGTGCTGGTGGATGTGTTGGCTGATGAACTGGCGGCCCGCGCCGCCGAACTACGCCAGAAATACCATGTGAAGGTGGAAACCGTGACGCTGGATTTAGGCAAACCGGACTTTTTACCGGTGCTGCAGGCCGTCACTGACAAACTGGAAATTGGCTTGCTGGTGTGTAACCACATGTTCACGCCCAAAGAGACGCCGCCCATCTTGCAAATGGATTTAGACACCCACCACGCTATGCTGGATATTAACGCCCGCGCTTATACGACGTTGATGCATGGGTACGGCCGTCAGATGCTGGCCCAAAATCATGGCGGCATCATCATTGTCTCCTCCCAGGCCGGGCTGCGCGGCACGCCTTATACCGGCGCCTACTCCGCCAACAAAGCGTTCCAGATGATGCTGGGTGAATCGCTGTGGTATGAACTGCGGGATACCAACGTGGACGTGCTGGTGCTGGCCCCCGGCCTGACCAATACGCAGGGAGACGCCCTGGCCGATTACCCCCATATCATGCTCATGGAAGTTGACCCGGTGGTAACGGAAGCGCTGAATGGGTTGGGCAAAAAACATCTGGTCATCCCCGGCCCGGTCAATAAACTGTTCAACTTTGCCACCACCCACCTGATGACCCGGCAGCAAGCCCTGATTACCAACGGCGACTTCATGGCCAAGGGTCTGCGCAAAAGTTAAAGGCGCCGTAAAGAATAAGACGCAGATTTTCACGGATAGGGCGGATTAACGCGGATTTTTTTATCCGCGTTAATCCGCCCTATTCGCGTTTTTCCGCGTTCTATTCAAAACTCAGTAGATTCAAAAGCAATGACCATCTGATGGCAATGGCCCGGTTGCCAACGGATTTGCAGGATTCACAGATCAAATCTGCCTGAGAACTCCGTGACTCTTGCAAATCCAGTTCACAGAATACGCAAATTTGGATTGACTAAAACTGCTCTATCTGTATTTCTTTTTCCTTCAATCTGCAAACAGGAGGCGGCCTGGCGCACAACCATTTTTCAAGATCGGGTTGAAATGCAAAACTAAAAAGCCTATAATTGGCTTATTATTACAACCCGATTCGCAAAAGTGGTTATAAAATGGAAATAGAACTGGATGACGTTGATCGGGCGCTGTTGGCTTCTCTGCAAGCGGATGCGCGCATCACCAATACAGAACTGGCCCGCCGCGTTGAACTTTCCCCCCCTGGCCTGCAAAAACGACTAAAAAAGCTGGAAGAGTCCGGCGTGATTGCGCAGTATGTGACCCTGGTGAACCGGGAGGCGCTGGGTTTTGACATGCTCTGTTTTGTGCAGGTGACGTTGCAGCGGCATGAACCTACGGCCGTGTCCCATTTCCGTGAAGCCGTGCAGCGTATGCCCGAAGTGCTGGAATGTTATCACCTGACGGGCGAATACGATTACCTGCTCAAAGTGATTGTGCGTAACCGCCGCCACCTGGAACAATTTTTACTGGAAACACTGACTCCCGTGCCGGGCATGGACAAAATCCGCACCAGCCTGGTACTGAGCGAGATCAAAACGACAACGGCCGTGCCACTCAACGGGGTAATTGAGTAATTGGGTAATTCAGTAATTACCCAATTGCTCAATTACCCAATTACCTAATTACCTAATGACGGAGACCCCATGTTAGCCCAACTTCCCCATACCCAAGAAATTCCCTTAGCCGGATGGACGCATTCGATGCAGCGTTCTGTTTTGCGGCAGATGATCGCCGTGGTGTCGCGTCCCGGCATTTTGTCCTTTGCCGGAGGGCTGCCCGACCCGGCGCTGTTTCCCACAACCGATTATGCGGCGGCGCTGGCCCACGTGCTGGCGACTGATCCCAAAGCCTTGCAATATGGCATGCCCTTTGCCCCACTGAAACAGCACATTGTGCAGTTGATGGCGCTGCGCGGCGTCACCTGCACCGCAGAGCAGATTTTTCTCACCACCGGGGCGCAGCAGGGGTTGGATGTGTTGGCCCGGCTGCTGCTGGACCCTGGCGGTGAGGTGATGTTTGAGGAGCTGGTTTATACCGGGGCACAGCAGGTGGTGGCCCCATTTTTGCCCCAGATTCTCCCCGTTTCTACTGACCTGGCGGAAGGGATGAATGTAGATGAGGTGGCTGCGTATCTGGCCGGTGGGGCACGGCCGTCCGGAGCTTCTCCGGCCTTCATCTATGCCATCCCCGACGCTCACAACCCGCTGGGGGTGAGTATGAGCCAGGCGCGCCGCGAACGGCTGGTGGAACTGGCGCTGGCCTATAATGTGCCAATTATTGAGGATGATCCGTATGGGTTGTTGCAGTATGGAGATTGGAGATTAGGAGATTGGGAGATTGAGAGATTCCAATCTCCTAATCTCCCAATATCTCAATCTCTTCCCCTCCGCGCTCTCAACGATTCCCACGTTTTTTACCTCGGCTCGTTCTCCAAAATCATGGCGCCAGCTTTGCGGCTGGGCTGGATTGTGGCCCCGGCGGCGCTCGTGACCAAGATTGGCGTGGTGAAGGAAGCGGCCGATCTGGAATCGTCGGCGCTGACGCAGCGGGCGGTAGCGGCGTATCTGGACGCCGGGCATTTGCCTGGGCATTTGGTGACACTGCGGCGGGAGTACGGCCGTCGCCGAGATGCCATGCTGGCCGCCCTTTACCGCTATTTCCCCGCCGAAGCCCGCTGGACGGAGCCGCAGGGTGGCATGTTCATCTGGGTGGAGCTGCCGGAAGAAATGGACGCAGCCGCCTTGTTGGAAACGGCGCTTGCCCAGGAAAACATCGCTTTCATCCCTGGCCACGCCTTCACCGTGCCCGGCCGCCACATTCACAATTGTATGCGCCTCAACTTCTCCAACTGCACGGAGCAGATGATTGAAGATGGAATTAAGCGGTTAGCGAAGATAATCAATTATGAATTATGAATGGAGAAACCACTTCATAATTCCCCAAGGAGTTCCCACAATGTCTGAAGATTTTTTACCCATTAAAGGCATGGATCACGTGGAATTTTACGTGGGCAATGCCAAACAAGCCGCGCATTATTACCGCACCGGTTTTGGGTTCACCAACACCGCCTACAGCGGGCTGGAAACGGGCAACCGGCAAACGGCGTCTTATGTGATGGAGCAGGGCAAAATTCGCCTGGTTCTCACCACGGCGCTGGGGCCAGACCATCCGGTGAGCCGCCACACCTACCTGCACGGGGACGGGGTGGCGGTGATTGCCATGGAAGTGCCGGACGCCGCCAGCGCCTACGCCGAATCTACCAAACGGGGGGCGACGGGGGTGATTGCGCCAACGGCCGTTGAGGATGAACATGGCGTCTTCCGTTATTCAGCCATTCGCTGCTACGGGGACACGATCATCAAATTTGTGGATCGCCAGGATTACAACGGGCCGTTTGCGCCGGGGTATATGGCGAAGAATGGGGGCACAGGGCGGCACAAAGGTGTTGGTTTGGCTTCCATTGACCACATGGTGGGCAACGTGGAATTGGGGGCGATGAACCGCTGGGTCGAATTTTTTGCCTGTACCATGGGGTTCAGCCAGCTTTTGCACTTTGATGACAAAGACATCTCCACCGAATACTCCGCCCTCATGTCCAAAGTAATGCAAAACGGCAACGGCAAGATCAAATTCCCCATCAACGAGCCGGCCGAAGGCAAGAAAAAGTCCCAGATTCAGGAGTACCTGGACTATTACTACGGCCCTGGCGTGCAGCATATTGCCTGCACTACGGGCAACATTATCGAAACGGTGACGCAGTTACAGGCCAACGGCATTGAGTTCCTGCGCGTGCCCACCACGTATTACGAAATCCTGGAAGAGCGCGTGGGCAAAATCAATGAGCCGGTGGACAAACTGGCCGAACTGGGCATCCTGGTTGACCGGGACGAGGAAGGCTACTTGCTGCAAATTTTCACCAAACCGGTGGAAGATCGCCCCACCGTCTTTTATGAGATCATCGAACGCCACGGTTCGCGGGGCTTCGGCAAAGGCAATTTCAAGGCCCTCTTTGAATCCATCGAACGCGAACAAGCCTTGAGAGGCAATTTGTAATTAACCACGGATGGGACGGATTGAACTGATAAGGACGGATCAAAGAGATGTTACACGAGGAATTAACGGGCAAAATCCTGAAGGCTTTTTATGAGGTGTACAACATACTGGGACATGGGTTCTTGGAAAAGGTGTATGAAAACGCACTGAAGATTAAGCTGGAGAGTTTGGGGCTGTTTGTGGAACAGCAGAAGCCGATCAAGGTCTATTTTCAAGGCCAGTGTGTGGGTGAGTATTTTGCTAATTTGCTGGTGAACGGTCTGGTAATTCTGGAACTAAAAGCGGCTGAACATATTTCTCCCGCGCATGAGTCCCAATTGTTGCATTATCTAAAAGCGACCGATGTAGAGGTGGGGTTACTCTTAAACTTTGGCCTGGAACCTGAATTCAAGCGTCTGATTTTCACCAATGATCGCAAACAACCCGCTAAAAAATCTGTTTCAACCCGTTCCATCCGTTAAATCAGTGGTTAATTCCTGGAGGTTATATGACGTACTATTATAAGTTGGGAGAGGTGCCGCAGAAGCGGCATGTGCAGTTTCGGCAGGGGGATGGTTCGTTGTATCACGAGGAGGTAATGGGGATTCATGGTTTTGCCGGGATACAGTCAATCCTCTACCACATCTATCCACCAACGGCCGTGCGTCGCATTGAAACCGGCCTCTCCACCGGCATTGAATACCTGGACGGTCATCCCCTCAAACATCGCCACTTAAAGTCCGCGCCGTTGCCGGAAGGGGGGGATGCAGTGGACGGCCGTGTGCCTCTCATGGGCAACAACGACGTGGTGCTGTATGTGGCCCGCCCCAATAAAGCGATGGATTACTGGTACAAATTCGCGCACGGCGATGACGTCCTCTTCATTCACGACGGCACCGGCGTCCTGGAAAGCCAGTTTGGCCTGTTGCCCTATCGTCCTGGCGATTACCTGGTTATCCCTACCGGCGTCATCTGGCGGCTGCTGCCGGATGAGGGTGTGTCTCAGCGCATGTTGGTGGTGGAAAGCTACGGTCACGTCACCCCGCCCAAACGCTACATCAACAACTACGGCCAATTTTTGGAACATTCCCCTTACTGCGAACGCGACATCCGCACCCCGGAACGGCTGGTAACACACAATGAAAAGGGCGAGTTTGAAATTCGCGTCAAGGCGCGCAACCTGATTACCCGTTTCATCTATGACCATCACCCGCTGGATGTGGTTGGTTGGGACGGCCATCTCTGGCCGTTCGCCTTCAACATTGAAGATTTTGAACCGATTACCGGCCGTATTCACCAGCCGCCGCCCGTGCATCAGACCTTTGATGGCCCCGGTTATGTACTGTGTTCCTTTGTGCCCCGCCTGTTCGATTATCACCCCCAGGCCATTCCCGCGCCCTACAACCATTCCAATGTGGACTCCGACGAGGTGTTGTATTATGTGGAAGGCAACTTCATGTCCCGCAAAGGGATCGAACGTGCCTCGCTGACCATTCACCCCAACGGCATTCCGCACGGCCCCCATCCTGGCACGTATGAAGGCTCCATCGGCAAAAAGGAGACGCACGAACTGGCCGTCATGGTAGACACTTTCGCTCCCCTAAAACTGACGAAACAGGCGTTGGAAATGGAAGATACACAGTACGCCTATAGTTGGATAGAGGATTAGAGATTGGAGATTGGAGATTAGAGATTCACCAATCTCCGCTCTCTGGTCAAATCTTGTAGCCACATAGATTGTTTGTTATCTTTACTGCCTGAGAAAAAAAAGGCAGGCAATTCCACATGAGGACCGTTTTCAGTTTTTTATTGTTGTTATTGGTGATCTTCCTGGTGGGGCTTTTGTGTCTGGCGGTGATCCTGGGTTGGTCGGTGGGGGTGGGCTGGCTGCTGATCAAGGTAACGCCATTTACCCTGTTTGAAGGCACATTACTGGTGATGATTGCCTCCATTGTCATTGGTTATGGCGCTATCAAAGTGCTGACAACCAATGTGACGGCGCCTTCACATTCGCCATATTTCCCGACCCCACCCGAACCCGAACCGGAACCAATTCCTGCACAGCGGTTCTATAAATCGGAGGCGCAAAAAACCAATGAAGCCTGGTTTCGTTATGAAATAGCGAATGCCATCTATTGGGATTTTGACGCGGATGACGACATTAACACGAGTATGAATGAAACGGAGATGAAGGAACTGGCGATCCGGCTGTCGGAAGTGGTGGTAGGCGCGCTAAAAAGCCAGAAACCCAAACGGGGCGGCCGGCTGCGGGTGACGGTGACGCAGATGAAGAAGCAGATGGACAAGATGGGCCAACGGCCGTATGACGATGACATTTTGCTTACGGCCGTGTCCAGCATCAACGACATGCTCGACTACGACGAAGATTTGGCAGAAATTGCCCAGGAACAAACCTGGGACGAAATGGCCGAAGATTGGTAAAGATAAGATGGGGAGATTGCCTATCTCCCCATCTCTTAACCTGAAATATGATTATCAACCCCCAAGACCTCCACCACAATGACCGTTACAAACTCATCATTGGCTCGGTGGTGCCACGCCCCATTGCCTGGGTCAGCAGTATGAACAAGGCCGGGGATTTGAACCTGGCGCCGTTTAGTTTTTTCACGGCCGTTGCCTCTGACCCCATGACCCTGCTCTTTTGCCCCGGTTGGAGCAGCCACCGGGGGCGGATGAAAGACACTCTCAACAACATCCGTGAAGTGCCCGAATTTGTGATCAACCTGACCAATGAAGCCACCAAAGAAGCGATGAACCAGACCGCCACCGAATTTGAAGCGGGCATTAACGAGTTTGAATGGGCGGGTTTGACCCCTGTTCCCAGCCAGGTGGTGCGGGTGCCGCGCGTGGCCGAAGCGCCCATTGCTTTTGAGTGCAAGCTGCAACAGATTGTGGTGGTGCATGAAGGGCCGGGTGGCGGCACGGCCGTGTTCGGCGAGGTGCAGTCCATTTATGTGCGGGATGACGTGATGGTCAACGGCCGTATCCTGCCCGAAGTGCTGCAGCCCATTGGCCGCCTGGCCGGCGCCACCTACGCTCACATCAACAACCTGTTCGAGATGCCGCGCATCCCCCCGCCGGAATGAAGCTGTAATTGGGTAATTGGGCAATTACCCAATTACCCAATTACCCAATTACCTTTCTACGGAAGGTTCAACCGATAAATCGTGTTTGGAAACTCCAACGCATAGAGATGCCCTTCATTGTCTTTGCCAAATGAAGTGAGCATATACCCGGTACCAGAAAGCGCCCCCAACAGTTCTACAGAAGCCACACCGTTTGCATGGGTGAGCAAAAATAGCTCACGAGTACAGGCGTCTCCATATAAGAACTGTGGCCCTGGCGCTTCTGGGCGGCGCAGCACATAACCACCAATGACGGCACATTTTGGATGATGCGGGTAATAATAAAGGGGCAGGTCGCCAGTGCCGACAGAGTTACATTGGTCTTGAATGGGGAACCCGATAAAGGTAGGGCCTTCCATGCAGGGCCAACCAAAATTCCGTCCCCACTGCCCGTATGGAATGTAATTGATTTCCTCCCAGGTCAGATCGTTGACATCGCCGATATAAATATCGCCGTTAACGGGGTCAAAATCAAAGCGCCAGGGGTTGCGCAGCCCTTTGGCAATGATGTGGGCCGAACCGGGGCAACTGGTGGGGGTCTGGTTGCTGATGTCTAACCTGACGAGTTTGCCTTTGAAGGAATCATCTTCCTGTGCAGCCAGCAAACCGCGATCATCACCGACGCCCACATATAAACGGCCGTCAATAGGATGGATAGCCATGCCACCACCGTTATGAACAGGATAGTCCATACGCAGCGCAAAGAGCCGGCATTCAGTGCTGGGATCGGCCGAATTATTGATTGCCTGATAGCGAACAACCTGGAACCAACGTTCGTCGGTATACCGCAGACCCGAATAGGATACGTAGAAATAGCCGTTATTGGCAAAGCCGGGATCAAACACCAGACTGTACAACCCTTCTTCCGCTTCCGTGAGGACGCGGTCGCTAATATCCAAAAAAACGGAAGTTTGCCCATTAGGGTGCAATATCTGAATCCTCCCTTGCTTTTGCACCACAAACAGCCGGTCGTCACCGGCGTGGGTGACAAAGGTAGGTTCATTAAAGGCGTTTGTATAAGGGTCGGTCAGTGGAGGTGGCGGCAGCGGCACGGTAATCAGGGGGAGAAAGGTATAGTTGCTGCCGGCGGGTTGGTTTGGGTTTGTTTGGGCTACGGCCGTTTGCCGGACGACTGTACTGCCCACAGCAATCAGTCCGATTACCAAAACCATAAACCATACGGCCGTGTTTCGGGATATGTCATTGTGAAATCGTTTGTTCATGTTTCCTCCAAGATGCTAGATGTAGGTTACGGCTGTCAACATGGGTTGGTGAATCAGCCATGTTCACAGCCATTTGTCAACAATCGGCCACAAGTTATACGGCCGTAAACCTGGAAAAACAACCCGCTTTCATCTTCTACCAAAGCCACTCCCACCTGCCCAAATTTCCAGGTACGCCCCCTCCATACCGCCAATACCCCTGTCCCTGTACACCATTTACACTTGGTGCATTGATATTAGTAGTTGGTCGTTGGTTGCTCGTATAGGCAACTAGCCACCAGCCACCATTTTCACTCAATATGGAGGATAAACCATGAGTAATGTACTTGTTGACCTGTCCAATCAATTTGCCGAATTGGTGAAAAGCGCCGGGCAAAGTGTGGTGCGTGTAGAAGGGCGGCGGCGCATCCCTGCCAGCGGTATTGTCTGGTCGGCGGATGGCCTCATTATCACCGCCAGCCATGTGGTCGCGCGCGATGAGGGCATCCGCGTGGGGTTGGCCGATGGAAACAGCCTGGACGCCGCCCTGGTCGGTCGTGACCCCAGCACCGATCTGGCGGTGCTGCGCGTAGATGCCACCCTGGCGCCCCTGGCCGAAGCCAATAAACAAGGTGTGGCGGTGGGCAATCTGGTGCTGGCGTTGGCCCGGCCCGGACGCAGCGTACAGGCAGCCTGGGGCATCATCAGCGCCTTGGGTGATAACTGGCGTACTGGTGGCGGCGGTATCATAGACCGGTATGTGCAAACTGACCTGGTGATGTACCCTGGTTTTTCCGGCGGGCCACTGGTAGGCGCAGATGGTTCGTTGCTTGGGCTGAATACGTCGGCACTGGCGCGGGGCGTGAGTGTGGCCGCGCCCACCATGACATTGGCGCGGGTGGCCGATACGCTGCTGGCGCACGGCCGTATCCGGCGTGGTTATCTGGGCGTCAGCACCCAGCGCGTGCATTTGCCAGAGACGCTGCGGGGCACAGTGGGGCAGAAGCGGGGGCTGTTGGTGGTCAGCGTGGAGCCAGACAGCCCGGCGGAAAAAGGCGGCCTGACGTTGGGGGATACCATTGTGGCCGTAGCTGGTATTGCCGTACAAAACCACGACGATTTGCTGGCGGCGCTGTCCGGCGACAAAATCGGCACGGCCGTACCGCTTACTATCCTGCGGGGGGGGCAGGTGCAGACACAAGAGGTGGTGGTGGGGGAACGGCCGTAGTCAAGTAATTTGGTAATTGGGTAATTACCCAATTACCAAATTACGCAATTACCTCCTCTCCTCCTGTTTTTGCCAGATTGACATTTTTAGATTATCGTATAGTCTATAAAGGTGACATAATGTTATCTGGCGTATCTAAAACAGGAGGATTCCCATGAAACGACAACAGATTTTTATGTGGCTGGCCATTGCTGTTCTGGCAACTTTGTTTGCCGCCTGCCGCAACAATGATGAGCAAGCACCTACGACAACCGATACTGCCTATCCAGGCGCTGAGGTAATACCCATTAACGAGACCCAGCCCCAACCCCCCCAAGATCAAGTCACAGGAGAAGGAATGGCCCCTACGGCCACATCACCCGCAGCGGAAGTCACGGCCGTAGACCCCACACCTACACCTGAACCGCCACCAACCGATGCCGCCAGCGGCGGTGCGCCGGAGTCAGCCATGGCCGGGGTGGTGACCCAACACACCGTGCAGGAACGTGAGTGGCTGCACCAGATTGCCCGTTGTTATGGTGCTTCCGCTTCCGAGATTGTGACGGCCAACAAGTTGCCCCATCCTGGCTGGATTATGACCGGGGAAGTGTGGCAAATCCCCAACGTGGGCAGTGTGGATACACCCATCGGCCCGCCCTGCCTCATTTATTACAACGTCAAAGCGGGCGACACACTGCTTTCCATTTCCCGCACCTACAGCGTACCCTTAGAGGTGCTGCTGTTTGCCAACTATGGCTGCTATGGCTACAACGCCCATTATGATTATGTGCCGGGTGGCCCACCCTATTATGGTTATGGTTATTTAGGCGGCTGTTATTACACTGGCTACCCCACCATTTACGTGGGGGATTTGCTGGTCATCCCGGTTACACCGGCAAACGCGGGGCTGCGATAGACGGCTAAAATGGTTTCTTTATAGGGAAAAGACGGGGAACTCGCTGCTGGTAAGCCTGGTATTCAGCGCCGTAACCGGTAGCGAGTTTCCTTTCTTCGTAGATAGAGCCAAGCCAGAAATAGAAGGTAACGGCCGTATAAAACACCAGACTGCCCACCGTCATCACCGGGTTGAACCACAGCACCACCAGCGAAAAAAAGTAGAGCGGATGGCGCACCAGGGCATAGGGGCCGCTGGTGATAAAACGTGGTTCAGGCATCTTGCCTGCGCCCTTTCCCCGTACATACCAAAGCGCCTGCCGCGCGCCCAAAAATTCCCACACATCGGTTAACCAGAGTGAATAGGCCAGCCCGGCCAACCCGATGAGTTGAAAGAGGTAAGCCAGGTAGAGATACGGCCGTGACCAACTCCACACCACCGTCTGCGGCAGCAGCACCGGGATCAGCAGGTAAAGCGGCAAAAACGTGACCAGGGCAAACAGGTTATACAAGAGTCGGTACCAGCCGGCATAAGCCGCTTCCCCAAACCGTCCCCGAAACAGCCGCTTTAGCCCCACCGCCGCTGCCAACGAGTGCAGCACGGCCCAACTGATGAAGAGTAAGGCGAAGAGGAGGATATTGAGGGTGAGCGAGTTGGTCATAATCGTGAGCCGTAATCCGTGAACCGTGAGCCGTAGTCGGATTACGGGTTACGAATCACGGATTAAGGATTACCGCCAGAGCGCCGCCAGTTTGCGGTATTTTACCCATTCGTAATAGGCCATGTACAGGCTGAGGCGCAGACCGTGACGGCCGTCCCCATACCCCTTCAATGTCACGTAGCGCCAGTAAAACTGGCGGAGTGGCTGCAAGATAAAGTTGTGTGGTTTGGGGTGGATGCCATTGGCCTTGAGAATAGAAGCGTCATAGGCGGTGTAGGCTTGTTGTTTGGCGCGGAAGTGGGCCAGGTCTCGGTAGTTGTAGTGAACGAGGGGGTTTTGTAGATAGCCGATCTCGCCATCCACGACGGCAATTTCATGCACGGGACGCTCATAATGGACACGGCCGTGCCGGAACAGGCGCAGTTGATAATCAGGATACCAGCCCGCCCCCCGTGTCAGTTTGCCAAAAATGTAATTGTGCCGGGGCACATACCAACCACATTCCGACCGATTCGCCATTACCTGGCGAATTTCGGCAGCCAGTTCTGCTGTACCGCGCTCGTCGGCGTCCACAAAAAAGAGCCAGTCGGTGCTGATAACGGCCAGCGCCGCGTTGCGCTGTTGGGCATAGTTTTCAAACTTCGATTGGTGAATTTCAGCGCCCGCAGTTTGCGCCAATGGCACAGTCTCATCCTGGCTGAACGAATCAAAAACCACCACCCGATCCACCCAGGACAGGCTTTCAATACAGGGTTGGATATGGGATTGTTCGTTGAGAGTGAGGATGACGGCGGTTAGTTGGAAGGTCATTGGGTAATTGGGTAATTACACAATTACCCAGTTACATCATTACTTGCCACCGGCTACTTGCAACCCCGCTGCTGCTCCTTCGACCGGTTTGTGCCCATTTTGCCAGATGCAAACGATCTCTTCATAGGCGCATTTGAGTTCGGGGTCAGAGGTATGGGCAGCCTTGCGGCGCATACCACGTGTTACCAGTTGGCGGGCAATAGCCAGTTTAAGACGGCCGTGATGCTGCTCATACAACTGTGCCCGGCTGCGCCACAGGTTTACCAGCGACCGGGCCGGTACCTGGCGGGTACTTTCGCCGCCATAATGCACAATTTCGGCGGTGGGCACGGCGTAAATTTTCCAGCCGGCGGCCTGTACGCGCCAACTCCAGTCAATCTCTTCGCAGTACATATGGTAGGATTCGTCGAACCCTTTGGTGGCTTCGGCCACTTCGGCGCGCACCAGCATGGTGGCCCCCAGCGGGTGGTCAATGGCAAAGGGTTTGCTGTTGCGTTGGAAGTAAGAGCGGGGGTAACGGCCGTTTAAGCGACTTTCATACAAACGGGCCGGTAACGGGTACAGGTCAAATGCCAGTTGTCCCAATCCGGGAAATGTGAAGGCGCTGTGTTGGAAACGGCCGTCGCCATACACCAAGCGCGCCCCCGCCATGCCTCCGTCCGGCCGTTCATCCAGGCAATGCACCATCTCTTTCAATGCGCCCGGATTCAGTACCGTGTCCGGATTGAGCAAAAAGTAATAACGGGGCTGACGTTCGGCCGCTGCCCGCATTCCCTGGTTATTGGCTGCGCCAAAGCCCACATTATGCTCATTTGCCAGTAAATGAATTTGGGGAAACAGATCACCCAGGAGTTCAACGGTGCCATCGGTGGAGGCGTTATCCACCACCCACACTTCCCCCGTTAAGCCAGACCGCTTAAACTCGGCGAAGACGGAACGTAAACATTTGATCAGGTAATCGCGCACGTTCCAGCTTACAATAATGACGGCTACATCCACCATATTATCTTCCAAATTCCTACACACGGTTCAGACATACCGGTCGCCGGTTTCGTTTCCGGCAACCACAAAATAGTTTAGCCTGCCGCCACCTTGCCGCCAAAGAAAAAGGCAAGGGCTTAACGCAAGGCTCATATGCTCCTTACACGCTACACATGTGACAAAACTCAATACCGGCCGGGGCAGGGATTTGTTACAATGTGGCGGCTAAGAAGTTCAACTTCTCCGCAGAAGTTGAACTTCTTAATGGAGGGTTTTATGAGCGAAAAAGCGATTGTGGCTGAAGGGTTGGCGTATGCGTATGGGGATTTATTGGCGGTAGACCATATCTCTTTTGAGGTGGGGCAGGGGGAAATTTTGGGCTTCTTGGGGCCAAATGGGGCCGGCAAATCTACGACAGTCAAGATGCTCACAGGACAATTACGGCCGCGCGACGGCCGTGCCCTTCTTCTGGGTCTGGACATAGCACACAAACCCAAAGCGGTGCAGTCCCAAATTGGCGTTTGTTTTGAACTGACCAATTTATATGAGCAAATGAGTGCGCG
>CAADGU010000557.1 GCA_900696625.1 uncultured Chloroflexota bacterium
AATGGCTGACTTACCGGGAACTGGCCGAACAGTTAGTTCCCTATGTGAAGGAAATGGGCTTCACGCATATTGAGCTGCTGCCGGTGGCCGAGCATCCCTTTGACGCCTCCTGGGGCTACCAGGTCACCGGTTATTTTGCGCCCACCAGCCGTTTTGGCACGCCCGATGATTTTATGGCCTTTGTGGACGCCTGCCACCAGGCCGGCATCGGCGTCATTGTAGATTGGGTACCGGCCCACTTCCCTACCGACCAGCACGGACTGGGTTTTTTTGATGGCACACATCTATACGAACATGAAGACCCGCGCCAGGGGGCGCATCCCGATTGGGGGACCTATATTTTTAATTACGGCCGTAACGAAGTCCGCCAATTCCTCATCAGCAACGCCCTCTTCTGGCTGGACAAGTATCACATTGATGGCCTGCGCGTGGACGCGGTTGCCTCCATGCTCTACCTCGATTTTTCACGTAAACCCGGGGAATGGCTGCCCAACCGGTATGGCGGACGCGAAAATATTGGCGCCATCGAATTCCTGCGCAGCTTCAATGAACAGGTGCATGAAAAATATCCCGGCGTCCTCACCTTTGCCGAAGAATCAACCGCCTGGCCTGGCGTTACCCAAGCCACCCAAGATGGCGGCCTGGGTTTCGATCTCAAATGGAATATGGGTTGGATGCACGACTCGCTGCAATACATCAGCAACGATCCCGTTTATCGTACCTACCACCAGGGTACCTTAACCTTTTCCCTCCTGTACGCCTTTAGCGAACGGTTTATTTTGCCCTTTTCCCATGACGAAGTGGTGCATCTCAAAAAGAGTATGCTAGACAAAATGCCCGGCGACCTGTGGCAAAAATATGCCAATCTACGCCTGCTGTACGGCTACCAATGGGCGCATCCGGGCAAAAAGCTGCTGTTTATGGGTGGTGAATTTGGGCAGTGGCGTGAATGGAGCGAGGAGCGCAGCCTGGACTGGCAGTTATTGGAACACGACTCCCATCGTGGGTTGCAGGAATTTGTGCGGGAACTCAATGCGGTATACGGCCGTGAAACGCCCCTATTCGCCGATGATAACTCCTGGGAAGGATTCAAATGGTTGGATTTCAGAGATAGCGAGCGCAGCCTGTTGGCTTTCCTGCGCATTGATCCCACTACTCAGGACAAAATATTGGTAACCTGCAATTTCACACCCGTCGTCAGGCATGGCTATCGCCTGGGCGTGCCGGATGCCGGCAACTACGTGGAAATCCTCAACAGCGATCATCAGAAATTCGGTGGCAGCCAAGTTGTCAATGAAGGCTCATTTACGGCCGAAGCAGTGGCCTGGCACGATCTGCCCTACTCTATACAGGTCACCTTGCCCCCGCTTGGTTTTGCCCTTTTCAAACTAGACATAAGGCAAAATGAATAGAGCCTAAATAACAGATTTATTTGCCTAAAGTGGGTTATAATCATGTTTATCCTGGTCAGTGAACGGTATAAGGAGAAACCTCCCCCCTAAAACTGGCACGAGAGAAACGCGACTGGAACAACCGCTGATCAGGTGAGGGTAATGTCCCTCCTCCTTATATCGTAACATTACCCGTTAACCAGCAATGCTCTTCCCTCCTGGAGTATTGCTAAAACAAGAAACGGCTACCCCCAAAGGTAGCCGTTTTCTTTTCCTCGTGCATTATGTGTTATTGCAGACTCCTCAAAAAAACCTGAAGACCTCCCAAGCCTTAAGAAAGCCCTTAACTGCTTGTGAATAGAATGCTTCAAATGATATTGTTTAGTGAGGTAATTCGCCGGAAAGAACAATCAAATCGTATTGAGATTTTTTCCCCTTCCTCTGAGGTTGTGAGTGCCATGAGAATATTGATGATAGCCCCAGAACCGTTTTTTGAGCCGAGAGGGACACCGCTGAGCATTTACCAGCGCCTCCAGGCGCTTTCCACATTGGGTCACCATGTGGATTTGCTCACTTATCACATTGGTAAGGACGTACATTTTCCAAACGTTCATATTCACCGTATTCCCCATGTACCTTTTGTCAAAGAAATCAAAGTGGGGCCATCATGGATAAAACCTTTGCTTGATTTGCTTTTATTTATCAAAGCAATCGGATTGTTACTGACCACAAAGTATGATGTTATCCACACACACGAGGAAGCGGCCTTCTTTGGCGTCTTTTTGGCCTGGATTTTCAGAACACGGCATATTTATGATATGCATTCCAGCTTGCCGCGCCAGTTGAAGAATTTCAACTTCGGCAACTGGTCTCCTTTGGTGAGACTGTTCGAAATTCTGGAAAGGATCACATTGCGCGGTTCTGATGCGGTTATAACCATTGGGGCTGATCTAGAATTATTAGTCAAGCGCATCAACCCCAATGTGAATCCTTTGATGGTTGAAAATCTGCCCTTTTTTATAGGCAGTGGCCATCCCCAGGCAGAACAAATCGAATCGCTCAAAGAGGATCTCCACCTGGACGGAAAGTCGCCCATTGTGTACACGGGCACGTTTGAACATTATCAGGGGTTGGACCTTTTATTCGACAGTGCGGCTATTGTGATGAAAGAAGATCCTGACGTGTGTTTTGTGCTGGTTGGTGGTAAACAACAGCAGATCGAAAAATGGCAAGAAAGGGCCGTCACCCTGGGCATTACCGATCATGTGCGGTTTGTGGGCACCGTGTCGCCAGAGGAAGCCGCGCATTACATGGAACTGGCCGAAATTTTGGTCTCACCACGGGTTGATGGCACATCAGTCCCCCTAAAAATTTACAGCTATCTGTATGCAGGCAAAGCGACCATAGCCACCAGTCTGATAGCCCATACGCAAGTATTAAACGAAGATATTGCCTATCTTGTTGATCCCACCAGGGAAGCATTGGCTGAAGGTATTCTGCGGTTATTACAGGACCAAAATTTGCGAAAGCGATTAGGTGCAAATGCGCGTATCTTTGCCGAAGCCCGGTTTAACCATGAAAATTACCTGGATAAAATGAAACAGGTTTACCGTTTTAACCAGCCATTTATAGAGGCTAAGGAAAAGACGGCGCCCGCCCTGAAGTAACCCTGATGTGTGGTATTTGCGGGATAGTGGGAGCAGACTTATCGCACCGGGAAGAGATATTGCGGCAGATGTGCCATGTATTAGCCCACCGTGGGCCTGATGATGTCGGTTATTTTGCTGATGAGGAAGTGTCCCTCGGCATGAGGCGTCTGGCCATCATTGACCTGGCAACAGGCCAACAACCCCTTACCAATGAAGATGAAACTTTATGGCTGGTCTTTAACGGCGAAATTTACAATTACCGGGAATTACGCGCTGAACTGAAACAAAAAGGACACCACTTCCGTACGGATGGTGACTCTGAGGTTATCATCCATGCCTACGAGGAATATGGACCAGATTGTGTGGTTCATTTCAATGGCATGTTTGCTTTCGCCATTTGGGATACCCGGCAGCGCAGCCTGTTCCTGGCCCGCGACCACGTCGGGATTAAGCCGCTCTATTATTGGAGCAACGGCCGTACCCTCATCTTTGCCTCCGAATTAAAAGCTGTCATCACCCATCCCCTGGCGCCCCGCCAGATTGATCTGGCGGCACTCGATCACCTCTTGACTCTGGAGTATATCCCCTCGCCACTGACTATTTTCCAGGATGTACATAAACTGCCACCCGGCCACTGGCTGTACTTTCAAGCCGGGCGCATCCAAAGCAAATCCTTTTGGGAGATCAAACCGCAACTGTTACCGGCCGATAATAATGCCTGCGCCGAGATGCTGCATGACCTGATTCAAGATGCCGTGCGCTTGCAGTTGATGAGCGATGTACCGTTAGGCGCATTTCTCAGCGGCGGCATTGATTCCAGCACCATTGTCGCCTGCATGAGCCAGGCGATGGCGCTGCCCGTGCAAACATTTTCTATCGGTTTTGGCGAAGCCACTTACAATGAACTGCCCTACGCCCGTGCCGTTGCCACCAAGTTTAACACGCAGCATACCGAAGAGATATTGACGCCAGATATTGGCCCCCTGGTAGAGCAACTGGCGGGGCATCTGGACGAACCGCTGGCCGATTTTTCCATCTTCCCCACCTATCTGGTCTCTAAAGTGGCGGCGCAAGCCGTAAAGGTGGTTTTATCCGGCGATGGCGGCGATGAATTGTTTGGCGGTTATGAGACCTACGTTGCCCAAGAATTGGATCGCTATTATCGTTGGCTGCCGGCGTCTATGCGCCAGCGAATGCTGCCGTCTATCATGGGCTGGATACCACCACAGCCGGCCAAAAAAGGGATCATTAACAAAACGAAACGATTTGTTGAAGGGGCAGCTTTACCAACGGCCTGGCAGCACACCCGCTGGATGATGTTTCTGCCAGAGAGTGACAAAAGCAGGTTGTATACACCGGAGATGCAGGCCGGTTTAAATGGACACACGGCCGTCACCACCCTTGAACGCACCTTCCAACAAGTGGCTCACATGGAACCGTTAGCCCAGCAACAATACGTGGATATTAAAACCTACCTGGCCGATAATATCTTGACCAAAGTAGACCGCATGAGTATGGCCGTTTCGCTGGAAGCGCGTGTGCCGCTGCTGGATCGTCGCATTGTCGAATTTGCCCTTAGTTTGCCCCCCCATCTGAAGCTGCATCGGGGGCAGACAAAGGTCATTTTGCGGCGGGCCATGCACGGCCGTCTACCAGACGCTATACTCAGCAAACCGAAAGAAGGCTTTAGCATCCCGCTCAAACATTGGCTGGCTGGCCCCCTACGGCCGTTGCTGACCGACCTGTTATCTGAATCCACTGTGCGCCAGCGGGGTTACTTCCGGCCAGAGACGGTGGCCCAATGGGTAAAAGAACATCTGGACGGCCGTGCCAATCACAGTCACCGTCTTTGGTCAATGATGTTGCTTGAATTGTGGTTACAGAAGAATGTGTAATGGTATGGAAGCTAATTCTGCGAATGATTTGCACACGGCCGTTGCCGTATACTGGAACGATCATATCCACGATCTGGAAATTGCCACCCATCCGGTCGGTTCTGCCGGGTTTTTCCGGGAACTGGATGACTACCGCTTCGACAAGCTGCGCTATTTGCCACAGGTCGTCAACTTTAGCGGCTTTCGCGGGCAGCAGTTGTTAGAAGTGGGCTGTGGCGTGGGTATAGACCTGGTACGCTTCGCTCAGGGTGGGGCGGTTGTGACGGGCATCGATCTGTCTGAAACGGCCGTCTCCCTCGCCCGCCAAAATTTCCAGCATCATCAATTGGACGGCGAACTGCACGTGATGAATGGCGAAGCCATGACCTTCGCCGATGCCAGCTTTGATGTGGTGTATGCACATGGCGTCTTGCAATACACTGCCAATCCTGAAGCCATGATCGCCGAAATCTACCGGGTGCTGCGCCCCGGTGGGCAGGCCATCTTCATGGTTTACAATCGTCTCTCCTGGCTCAATGCCCTTTCCAAACTGATGAACGTGGGGCTGGAACATGAAGACGCCCCTGTCCTGCGCAAATACAGCAGCAGCGAATACCGGCAGTTGTTACGGCCGTTCACCCGCCACCAGATCATCCCTGAACGTTTCCCCGTCAAAACACAGCTTCATCATGGCCTCAAAGCCATACTCTTTAACAATCTTTTTGTGGGTACGTTCAATCTATTACCAAAAGCTATGGTGCGCCCGCTGGGTTGGCATCTCATGGCTTTCGCCGGCAAATGACAACGATTCCTATCATGAAAAAGCCGCACAAACTGCGGCAATGGCGCTGGCTTCTTCTCTTGTTCTCGGCCGCCGTATTGCTTCTTTTTACGACCATCTATTTGCCTTTCATCTCGAAGCCATCGGCCACCGCCATTTCCATTCCTGAGCCAGACGATTGGGTTGATTACGGCACGATTTTTACCGAAGGCAATGATGGCGAATGGGATCGGTATTTGTATGGCGGTTTTACGGGCACGGCCGTTAAAAAAGATGGCATCATCTACCTCTATTATCAAGGGGCGGATGATTATAGTGAGGAATTCGGTACCGTCACCTGGCGCGCCATTGGGGTTGCCACCAGTGCCGATGGTCTCAACTTCACCAAACATCCCGCGAATCCCCTCCTCGAATGGTTCCCCCATGATTACCTGGAAGAAGGCGCTGTCTCGGCCGGTGCTTTTGTGCTTGATGATACCGTTCATCTCATCTATGGCGCCAACACGGAAGAAACCAATGACCTGATTAACGCCGACGGCCGTCTGGCCACTGCCACAGACGCCATCCATTTCACCGACCAGGGGGTTGTTCTTGATCACACCGACCCCCAGGTATGGGCCTTTGGTGATGAACTGTTCCCGGTCATTGCGTTTGCAGACAACGGCCGTTATTTCATCTACTACATCCCCAATGGCGTCCTGCAAACTGGTAAACTGGGTGTGGCCTGGGGCAGCGACCTGACGCAGCTGCAAAGCGCGGCTGCCCGCAGCAACCTCATGCCCGTAAGCGCCTGGGGTATGGGTGGTTTTGCCCGTGTAGGCGAAAATGTATACGCTCTTTTCATAAACAATGTGAGAGAGGCCCGAACAGATGTCTATCTTGTCAACCTCAATGATCCGGCTAATCTGGGCGCTGTGCAGCAGTCGTACCAGTTTGATGATTATTCACAAGCCACCATATTGCTGGACGAAGAGCGGCAAACCTGGTTCATGTATTATCGCAGCGCCGGAGCCGACCGCTACGGCGTTAAAGTGGCGCCCATGATCGCCCAACCGTCAGGCGATTGAATCTCTCAATCACCTGATCTCTTCATCTAAATGGTCAATGATGCAGCGTAATCTCAACCAACTCACCAACCAACAGTTTGACCTGCTGATCATTGGCGGCGGCATTTACGGCGCTTGCGTGGCCTGGGACGCAGCCCAACGCGGTCTCTCTGTGGCCCTCATCGAGCAAAACGATTTTGGCAGCGCCACCTCCGCCAACAGCCTCAAATTCATACACGGGGGCTTGCGTTATCTGCAAGACGGCCGTCTCCCCCTCGTTCGCCGTATGACTCTGGAGCGCAAGAATTGGCTGCGCATGGCCCCCCACCTGGTGCGCCCCATGCCCATCCTGGTGCCCACGCTGCCCAAACTCACCCGCAGCCGCCTGGCGTTGGCAGTGGCGCTGCAATTGAACAACTGGATTGGTTTTGATCGCAACCGGGGCATGGAGGCGGCGCAGTGGCTTGGCAACGGCCGTTTGCTCAACCGCACCCAATATCAGGAGCAGGCCGGTTGGATCAGCCCCCAGGCTACCGGCGCGGCCCTCTGGTATGACGCCCAAATGGTTAATTCCGAGCGGCTGCTGCTCTCCTTCATCCTGGCGGCAGCCAACCAGGGCGCCGTCGTCGCCAACTACGTGCAGGCCACTGATTTTGTGGGTGGGAACAGACTTACCGGCATCACGGCCGTAGACACCCTCACCCATCAACCGCTAGAAATCCGCGCCAACCTGGTCATCAACTGCGCCGGGGCCTGGACGGATGACTTGTGCGGCTTGCTCCCCCACGGCCGTCGCTTCCCCCATCCTCCTTCCCTGGCGCTTAATCTCGTCACACACCGCCTGCCCCCCCAGGCCACCGTCGGCGTCATCAGCCCCTCCGGGCAAATGCTTTTCATCGCACCCTGGGGTGATGTGTCGCTCATTGGCACCTGGCACAAACCCATCATCGGCCGTCCTGATGCCCCCCAACTCACCGAAGACCTCGTCCAAAGCTGCCTGGATGACATCAACGCCGCTTACCCCCCCGCCAACCTCAGTTTCGCCGACATTCGCCACATGCACACCGGCTTCCTGCCCGCCCACACCAAAGGCGAACCGGTGCGCTTGCTGCGCGAGGGCAAAATTTATGATCACGGCCGTGACGGTATCCCCAACCTCATCACCGTCCTCGGCGTCAAATACACCACAGCCCGCTGGCTGGCCCAACAGGCGATAGATTTGGCGTTGCGCAAATTAGGCCGCGCCCCCGTTCCCTGCCACACCGCCCATACTCCCCTGCCCGGCGGTGAAATGCCCGATTTTGTTTCATTTTTAGAGGAGGCGCTGGCGACACGGCCGTCCACCATCACCGACTCCAGTATACGCCACCTGGTCGCCACCTATGGCACACTGTATCCACAACTGTTAACCTATCTCGCTGAAAATCCAACCTGGGGCGAACCGGTTACGGCCGATTCCCCCGTCATCAAAGCCGAAATTATTCACGCCATCCGCCACGACATGGCGCAAACCTTAAACGATGTGGTCATGCGCCGGACCGTATTGGGCGCTGCCGGGCTGCCCGACGCCGCCACCCTTCACGCCTGCGCCAGCCTCATAGCCGCCGAATGTGGCTGGGAGCAGCACCGTTACCATCAGGAAATTGAAAATATGTTCCCCCAATCGCCAATCGCCAATCTCCAATCTCCCCTTACCACAGGTACACCATGACCACTTCCACCACCCCCTGGCAGCTTACCATGTTCCGCCGCTCGCTGAAAAAGCAGCTCAAACTCGATGCCTTGCTCAAGTTAATGGGCAGCGTGGACGGGCAAAACTGCCTGCTCGTTACCTGCGGCGATAACAACGGCGCACTTAACTATTATTTCCGCGAACATGGCGGCCACTGGACATGGGGCGATGTGGCCGCCGAAAATCTGGACGAAATGAGCCGCTTCTTGGGCGAACCGGTGCAGCACGTGCCCGACGGCCGTTTCCCTTTCCCCAATGACCACTTTGACTGTATTGTCTCCATAGATGTGCTGGAACACGTGGACGATGACCAGCCCTTTCTGCGCGAAGCCCGGCGGGTGTTGCGGCCCAACGGCCGTCTGTTTGTCACCGTGCCCAATGGCGATCCCCAGCTGTGGGCCAACCGGCTCAAGTGGCGGCTGGGTATGACCCCGGAAGTATACGGCCATACCCGCGCCGGGTATACAGTGGCGGAGTTACAGACGGCCGTGCAAACTGCCGGTCTCCATCCCACTGGCAGTGGTGGGTACTCCCGTTTCTTCACCGAAATCGTGGAACTGGCCGTCAACTATGGTTACGTCTTTGTCCTTTCCCGTAAAAAAGGCGGCGCTGACCCCGGCCACATCGCCCCCACCACCGCCGGCGAACTCAAAACGCACGGCGCCGCCTACCGTCTTTATTCCCTGGCCTATCCACTGATGCGTCTGGTGAGCAAACTGGACGTCCTACGCCCGGCGCACACCAACAACGCCGTCATCGTTGTGGCAATTATGAAGGATGAATTATGAAAGATGCATGGCCCCGCCCATTCATAATTCCTAATTCCTAATTCATAATCCCTGATCGCGGACAGATAACATGAAAGTTCTCATTACTGGCGGCGGCGGTTTTATTGGCAGCCACCTGGTAGACAGCCAGTTAGCGCAAGGCCATGAAGTACGCGCCGTTGACTTGCACACAGAACAACTGGCGCACGTGGCCGGCCATCTTCGCCTGGAAATCGTCACCGGCAGCGTCGCCGATGAATCGCTTGTGTCAAGCCTGGTGCAAGGGGTGGATGTGGTTTACCATTTAGCCAGTGCCCACCTGGACGTAACCCTGCCACCGGATCATTATCACCGTGTCAACGTGGCGGCCACTGTTAACCTGCTGCGGGCAGCGCAAGCGGCAGGTGTGGTCCGCTTTGTGCATTGCAGCAGCAACGGCGTGGTAGGCAAAATCGAACAGCCGCCTGTGGACGAAACGGCCGTCTGCCGCCCCACCAACATTTACGAAGAGACCAAACTGTTAGGCGAGCAGGCGGCTTTAACATTTGCCCGCGAAACCGGTTTTCCGGTGGTGGTGGCCCGGCCCGCCTGGGTTTACGGCCCACGCTGCCCCCGTACCGCCAGGCTGCTGCGCACCATCAAAAAGGGGCGATTTATTATGTTTG
>CAADGU010000558.1 GCA_900696625.1 uncultured Chloroflexota bacterium
ACGGATTACGGGTCACGGATCACGGATCACGACGCCACCTGCTTCTGTAAAAACTGCAACAACCCATCCAGGCTTTGGAAAGCGTGCCGGGTTTGGGTTTCCGGGTCTTCCAGCGTAAAGCGCCAACTATTGGCTTTTTGCGGGTCAGGGTTGCGCTCTTCCCACAAGCGCAGAATAAACGTGCGGTACATAGGGGGATTATTGAAAGTCATAGCTTCACCTCCGGTGTAAATTGGTATAATAGGGGAACTGCACTGTAATTCGTAATCCGTCATTCGTAATCCGTAATCCATGACCCGTAATCCGTTATTCGTTATTTGAAGTTCGAAGTCCAAAACCCGTAAACCAATCCTCGTTTACCGATCATCGTTTACCGATCACCGAATACCGATTACCGGCATCCACCTTGCTACACCATAAACCGCGAACGCTGATCTATCGTTAAATCTTGCGGGCAGTGCCCGGCATAGGGCAGAACGACTCTGGTCAACCAGAGTAAAAATGCCCTATGTCTGGCGTCAAATCAAACCTATGGCTCGCCTCGAAATTTCCCTGTTGGGGTCTCCAAGAATCAAACTGGATGGCAATTTATTGACCGGCCTGCAGGGCAAGTCTCTGGCGCTACTCGTTTACCTGGTAGTGACCAAACAGCAACAAACCCGCGAAAGGCTGGCGGAAATGCTTTTCTCAGACGAAAACAAATCACGCCAGGATAAACTGCGCAATTTTCGCGGGAATGGGGCGCTGTTGTCGCTTAACAAGGTGCTGGGTGACTTTGTGGAAAGCCCTAAGTTTTCGGTGGCGTTCAACACTGAAAGCGATTACTGGCTAGACCTGGATGAATTTCACATTTGTTTGCGTAACCCAAACCCCACACCCGCACAATTGCAGCGCGCGGTAGACCTATATCAGGGAGATTTTCTTACAGGGCTGCGGGTAAAAGATGCCGATGGATTTGAGGGGTGGGCAGAGCAGGTGCGCCGCGCTCTGGAAACCCAAATTGTGACGGCCCTTTACCTGCTTGCCGTTCATTACAAAGAGCAGCGGCAATTTGTGGCCGCGCTGGCCTGCATAACCCGGCTGCTGGAAATCAACCCCTATTTTGAGGAAGCAAACCGGGAATTGATGCTGCTGCTGGCGCTGACCAGCCAGATCAATGAGGCGTGCAGCCATTATGAACGGTATGAATCGCTGCTGGCGCAAGACGGGCTGGAACCGGAGCCGGAAACGACGGCGCTGTACCAAAAAATCTGGCGCGGCGAGATTGCGGCAGACGATGTGGCTGTTTTACCTATGCCCGCCCCACCGCCCCAGGCCTGGTCGCCGCCGTTTCAAGCGCCGCCGCTGCTGCCCCATTTTGTGGGCCGGGATGATTTGCGGGCGGGGATAATGGCCGCTTTGCAGGCGAAGGATGAGGGTAGGATTCAGGCATTGGTGGGCATGGGCGGCGTGGGTAAATCGTCATTGGCGGGGGAGATTGCCCACGCACTGCAAGAGCATTTTAGCGATGGGGTGTTGTGGGCCAGTGTGGCTGTGAGTGAACCAACGGCCGTACTCGAAAGTTGGGCACAGGCATACGGCTATGACTTTTCGCGGCTGCCCGACCTGGAAAGCATGGCGAATGCGTTCCGGGGGGTGCTGGCGGACAAACGAGTGCTGCTGGTGTTGGATGATGTACTCAGCGTGTCGCGGATACGGCCGTTGCTGCCCAACGGCCCCCACTGCCGCGTCTTGCTCACCACCCGTGACCAGGATTTGGCCCATGGGCTGGATGCGCAGGTGTGGCGGTTGGCGGAACTGTCGGCGACAGACGGCCGTCTCCTGCTGACCCACATTCTCGGCGAGGACCGCGTCAACGCCGAACCAGAAGCAGCCACCCAGATATGCAACCTGCTGCAAAACCTGCCATTGGCGGTGGAAATTATCGGCCAACGGCTCAAGTCGCGGCCCCGCCGCCAATTGGCCGACGTCGTACCGCGGCTGCGCGATGAAAAACAACGCCTTTCAGAATTAAAGATCAGCGACCGGGCGGTGCGGGCTTCCTTTGCCATCAGCTATGACACACTGGACGCCCAAGAGCGGCAGATGTTTGCGCTGATGGGGTTGTTTCACGGCCGTTCCTTTGCCGCCGATCTGATGGCCGGTATTGCCGGACAAGACCGGTATGAAACGGAAGACCGGATTTTTGCGCTGGTGGCCCTGTCGCTGGCCCAGGAAGAGGGGGCCACGCGCTACCGGCAGCATCCGTTGTTGGCAGACTTTGCGCGGGAAAAGTTGGTGGAATCAGGGGAGGCGGGGGAGTGGTACGGCCGTCTGGCCCAAACCTGCCTGGCCTTTGCCCAAAAACACCAGCACGAATACGACACTCTCCGCCCCGAATGGGAGACCCTGATGGCCGCCATGCAAACCGCCCATGATTACGAATTGTGGCAGATGGTCATAGAGTTTGCCGATGCGCTGCACGATGCCTGGTTTGCGCGCGGCCGTTACACACAGGCCAGACTGGGCTACCAATGCGTTGATAATGCCTGTCTCAACCTGGGGGAAATGAAGCAGCGCGGCCACTATCTTTTGAGTTGGGCGCGTAGCTGTGTTGAACAAAGCGATTTTGAAGAAGCCAAAAGCTTGTTGAACGATTGTCTGGCAATCTTTCAAGGCAATGATGATTTAGCCGGCGCTGCCCATGCCCAAACATTGCTGGCCCGTATTGCCATGAATCAATCAAATTACGAGGTGGCTTCTACGCTGGTCCAAGCTGCACTGACCATCAATGAAAAATTGAATGATCACACCGGTGACGCAGAGTTAATCAAAATTCAGGCCAGGATATTGTATGAGCAAGGTTTGTACCCGGAAGCGTATGAACTCGGCCATCATGCCTTGAACATGTATGAAGCAAGTAAAAATCAGCTAGGCATTTTGCAGGCGTTGAGTTTCCTGGTCAATTGTCAGCTTGAACTCTTTCGGCGAGGGGCTGCTGATTTAGATAAAGCATTGCCGTATAGCCAACGTGCCCTGGATTTAGCAGACCAATTACAAGATAAGGGCGAAAAAGCGGTTGCATTACACAGCCAGTCGCGTGTTCAACTATTACTAGGCGCTACGAACCTGGCCGAGGAACTAGCCAAACAGAGCCTGAACTTACTAAAGGTTATTGGGGATCGCCGCACGGAAGCAATGGTGCAAATGCATCTAAGTGAAGTGTATTTTTATCAACAGGATTACGTGAATGCTCTGAAAGTAGCTTACGCCATCAATCCACTTCTACAGTCATTGGGGGCTAAAGGAAACGAGGCTATCAACTGGTGGAACATTGGGCATTTTCACCGACAACAGCAAGAACTGGCCCAGGCCAAAATAGCCTGGGCTAATTCATATCAACTGGCGAACGAAATACAACACATTGCCTTATTAAAACGCCTACAGCCGTATATCAAACAAGATACATAGCTTATTGGCTGCTTAACAAACACCGCCCGTTCCAGCACAATCTGGCCCTTTTGTGGCCCAACCGGCCGCGGAAAATACGTGCAGCCATTCCGGACAGGGTATTACGGCGCGTCCCGAGGCTAAAGACTTTCTGGTGTTGTCGATTCTGTTTAGGAAGCGTGTTTCGCCAACCACAAAACCCGCTGCCTCTCCGCCAACCATGACATTTTGCCCGTCTAGCTTCATTTCAGGTACAGAGATGGCAGAGATGTTGGCAACGAAGTCATCAAATCTGGCATAGAGGTCTGGCGCTGTTTCATGGGCAGAAGGCGTGGGCAGATTGGGAGGCCAGGATGCGGGCTTCATCTTGCGTAGTAGCTCTTGGGTTATGCTGGCAACGGCCGTGTCCAACGGTTTATCCGATGCCAACCTGTTACCAGTCAGCTCCGTTGTAATTGCCTCGGCTACAGCGAATGGATGGCCATTTTTCCGCTTAAAACTCCGGGTACTGCTTGCCGGTCGTGTGCTTTCCCGGACGGCCAACTTCGTATTCCAGCTATCATGCAATCTTTCCGCCCATTCCGGGTATTTCTCCCGAATAACATTGGTGTAAATATATGGGCGCAGAACCGGCGCCGGATGATCCCCGTCATCCGTGTAAAACCCTTCGGTATCATGCGTCATCTGTAAATCCTGAAAACTCATGCCCAGCACCGGGCCGGCCACCAGTGCGCCAAAAACATCGGCAAAGATTTCTTCAAACCACGTTTTCGTCCAACTATTGGCGCTGCCCGGCAAAACAGCCACCGGTAGTTGCCTTTCAATAGGCGTACCATTTCCCCGGGTAAAACGGCCGTACCGGTAAAGATAGTGCCCTATCTCGTGTGGAATTGCCAGGAAATCACGGCTCACCCCGATACAGGAATGAGGAATACCCACCAAAGCCAACGGTGCATACGGGATGACCCGTACAAATGCCGATTTTTGATAATAGGTTAAAACGGTGGCTGGCTGAGGCAGCAGTCCGGCCTCATTTGCCAATTTCAAAGCGGCATAAGCCAGATAATCCCCCATCGCCAATGCTCGAACAAATGGATCATCCGGGTCAGTCTGAGCTAGCTGATAAGCGCGCATACGCTGTTCAGCCACCTGCTCAATTACAGAAATATCTAATCCAATTTGAGCCAAAGTCACAGACAACACCGTTTCCGGGGGGAATTGGCCACAACGTTCCAACACACCTCGCCGGAAACCGCTCACAAAAAACTCTATTTGCTGCCGGGCGAATTCCTTTAGACAACGCACCAAAGAATAAAGAGTACCGGCAACTTGAGGCACAGGGCTAACCTGATACTGGCTTTCAAGTTGGGCAAGGTAAGCCATTTGCTGATGTCCGCGCTCTTCCCAAACACTGTCTATATTTGACATGTTTCCTCCTTTTATTACTTAACACAGTGCTGCTAACATTTGTTATACAGTATCGGGGCAACGTTGATTGATCGTTGAATCTGAAATGCTCTACGACGCCAAGATGCCCATTGTATCTCACTTCTTGGGGACTGTTCCTGCCAGTTATAGCCTCCAGTACAGGGTGTGTTACAATTCCACGCATATTGAGTTTCCGCAACGTCCGCAACAAATAGGAGGAGAAATGGATCGTCCAACTGGTGTTTATCTGATTTCGTTTTTGCAGGTGTTCTTGGGGGCTTATCTGGTGTCCGTGGCCTTTTTTGACTTCGTTTACGGCAGCTTTTTTGACGGCAATACGCTGCTGGCCAGTCTGGCGCTGGTGACCGGCATCATTAACTTTGTGTTAGGGTTTGGCATCTGGGGACTGAAGGGCTGGGCCTGGATGCTAACGCTGGTTTTCCAGTTTGTACACATTGCCCGTGAAATTCTCTCCTACTTCCTGGCCGGGCAATATCTGGGCTTTCTCAGCCTGATTATCAGCGCGGTCATCATCTATTACCTCACCCGCCCGGAAATTCGGAAACTGTTTGGAAAGTAATGGTAATTGGGTAAATGGGTAATTGGGTAGTTACGTAATTACCCAATTACCTTCTCTCGCATGCTTGCCCGGTACGAAGTACGTATTTTTCAAAATGGGTTCCACCTGCGGCCTGATGAAAAGGGCCAACCGGTGGGTCACGGCCGTACCCTCATTGTCTTGCTCACGGCCGTTTACCTGCTCTGGCTCTTTGTGCGCATCGTCAGCCAGCCGCCCTGGCTGGCACAATTGCCTCCGCCGCTGTTGGAACTGCTGCGGCTGGCGGAAATGGCCGGGTTTGTCACGTTGGCCATCATGTGGGGGCTGCTCTGGCGGCAGCGGCATGGGGAACCGGCCACGGCCGTCACCCCCTTAGATTTAGAGCAGCTCTATGCCCTGCAACCCTACGAATTTGAACAGTATGTGGCCGAACTCTTCCGGCAAAAGGGATATCGGGTAAAGCTGCACGGCCGTCGCGGGGATAATGGCGTGGATTTACGGCTGACCCAGGCCAACGGCAAAGAAGCAATTGTACAGTGCAAACGATACCGCAAAAGCGTCGGGCCAGACATTGTGCGCGAACTGTATGGCACGTTGATGCACGAACGGGTGGCGCATGCTTTTCTGGTGACAACGGCGGATATTTCCGACGCCGCCCGCGCCTGGGCACAAGGCAAACCGATGACGCTGATTGACGGCCGTAGCCTGGCGCACATTGCCACCGTGATGCGGGAAAAGGGTGGTAATTGAGTAATTGGGTAATTACCCAATTACCCAATTACCTGCCTACCGGCTTATCACCTTTTGGAAGCGGCGAAACAGCAAGGCTACCAGGATTGATTGGTAAATCAAACCGGCGATCATAAATCCCCAAACATCCTGCCCGGCCCAGAGCAGCCAGAACACTTTGACCGGCCAATAGGTGGGCAGCAGACCCAACAGTAACTGCCAGGGCATCTGGATAAACCAGGCGGCCAACGGCACAACCAGGAAAATACCCAATCCCTTCATCAAGGCAAAACCCTGCACCTTGTTGGCAGCAAAGGCCGCCAGCAGCAGCATGTAAATGGGGGCCAGGGGGGCGGCGGCAACGGCCGTGACCACCATCTCCAGCAGCGACAAACCAGGCGCCCCTACCACCCAAAACGTCGGCGGCGTCAGCAGCAGGCTGAGCGCCATGGGCACGCCAATCCGGTAGGCGGCATAACCGGCGAGCGGCAGCGGCGTCACTTGCAGCGCCAACAACGTGCGGTCATCCCGTTCATCCAGCAGCAAAAAGCCCACCACCGCGCCATATAGCACCGGGATCAGCAGCGCGATATAGGCGTAAAACAGGGGCAGATACGGCCGTATATCCACGCCAAAATTCGCCGCCGCCAGTTGCCCCGCCCAGGGCAGCACAAACCGGAAAATGAGCGCCAAAAACAGCGGCGCAAACAACATCCAGCGCAGCATGGGATCGCGCCGGGTGTTACGGCCGTCAATCGGCCCCAATGTTTTGATAATTGTTAGAGCATTCATAGTCCATAAACAGGTGGCAGGTGGCAAGTAGCAAGTGATCACTCGTCACTCGTCACTCGTCACTCGTCACCTTTCACATCGCCAAACCACGTGGCAAAATGACAAAACGGTAAAAAGCGCGCCGCGCCAACCGGTAAAGGATAGCCACCCACACCGCGCCATAGACCACGCCATACAGCCACGTCCAGGCCGGCATCGGTTGGAAAGCGCCGGTCAACAGCAGCAGCGGCGCCTGCACCGGGTGTAGGTACATCAGCGGTGTGTCTACCAGGCCAAAGTATTGCAACAGCGGGATGGATAACACCATTGCCCAGAACACCGAAGGGAAAATAAAGCTGTTCACCGACTCATACCGGATGACCAGCATAAAGCTGTATAAAGCATTGATGAAGCTGAGCAGCACAATACCCGCCGCCAGCAACAAGGGATTGAAATAGACGCCAACACCAGCCGTGACAACCACGGCCGTGACAATCACCCCATTCTCCACCAGCGTCAACAGCGCCAGGGACAGCAGTTTGGCCCACAGATACTCACCCTGGCGCAGCGGCGTCAGCACCAGCCCGGTCAAAACGCCATCATCCTTTTCCAGTAGCACCAGCGCCGCCATAAAGTAAAAAGTATTCATGGTCATATTGCCCATCACCAACACCGGCATCGCCAGCGGCCAATAAGCTGCCGGTAGATATTGCAGCCCGATAATGAACAACACCGCCACAAACCCCGCCGCATAATAAAACCCATTCCGAAATTGCAGCCGCACTTCCCACCGTATGGCCGACCATAATCGCCTCATTTGCCACCTCCTGTCACTGCTCACTGCTCACCGCTCACTTCTCACTGCTCACCGCTCACCGCTCACTTCTCACCGCTCACCGCTCACTGCAACCGTCGCCCGGTCACGGCAATAAAAATATCATCCAACGTCGCTTCCTGGGTGTGCATGGTCTGGATGGAACCAGATTGCAGCAGGTCTTGAAAACGGCCGTTGCCGCCCAACCCCACCAGCGCAAACTGCTCCCGTTCCAGGTGGCCGTTTAGCTGGAATTCCACCTGCACCTGGGCACGGCCGTATTGCAATTTCAAGGCGCGCGGCGAATCAATCAGCCGGATTTGCCCATCCATAATAAAGGCCACCCGGTCACATAATTCGTCAGCCACAAACATATCATGCGTCGTCAGAAAGACCGTTGCCCCTCGCGCCTGTTGCGCCCGGATCAACTCCTTGATATGCCGGGCATTCACCGGGTCCAGACCCGACGTCGGTTCGTCCAGAAAGAGCAGGTCGGGCCGGTGCAGCAGCGCCCGCGCCACGCCTAGCCGGTTTTTCATCCCCTTGGAATACTGGGAAACCAGCATATCGCCATCTTCGCCCAGCCCCACCATCTCTAACAACGTTTGGGGATCATAGGTTTCACCGCTGTACAAAGCGCGAAAGTAGGTCAGGTTCTCCCGTCCGCTCAACTTCTGGTAATGGTTCGGCAGTTCAAAGGAGACGCCAATATGCTCATAATAGGCTGAGTCCCAATCGCGCACCTCTTTACCCCGCACCCGGACGCTGCCGAGATACTCTTTGTAGAGACCGTTCAACACCTTTTGCGTGGTAGATTTCCCGGCGCCGCTCGGCCCCAAAAAGCCCA
>CAADGU010000559.1 GCA_900696625.1 uncultured Chloroflexota bacterium
GATATGACGAAGCGGGTGTGGGCGTCGGCGACGGCCGTACTCGCTCTGGGCACAGCCACCACCTTTTGGGCACAGGCCACCACCGCCAACATTCGCAGCCTGACGGCACTGTTTGCGGCGCTGGCGCTGTGGGCGCTGGTGCGTTTTTATCAGGAAACCCAGGCATCACGAAAAAATCAGACTGGTCAAACTGTCATTCCGAGGAGTCTTCGACGAGGAATTCCTACATCTCTGAATACAGGGATTCCTCACGCCGAAGAGTTCGTTCGGAATGACAACAACCATCTGCGTTCATCCGCGTTTATCGGCGTCCCATTCTCAGACCGCTGGCTGGTGGTGGCGGCGCTGGCGGTTGGTTTGGGGGTTGGGCACCATTTGTCGCTGGCTTTTATGGGGGTACTGTTTTTGCTGTTTATGGTCGTAGTGGACACTTCTATTGTGAAAATGCCAAAACGGTGGTTACGGCCGTTGCTCGCCGCCCTACTCGGTTTATTGCCCCTGCTTTATCTGCCATTGCGGGCGGGTACGGCCGTGCGCGGGGCCAGCGCCGACCTGGCAACCTGGTCTGGTTTCATCGAACACGTTTTGGGATTGGGCTTTCAAGGCGATTTTTTCTACTTCACCGATCCGTTGACCTTAGGGCTGCGCCTGGGGGTGATGGGCAATGTCCTCACCTTCCAGTTTTCCGGCTGGCTACTCGCGGGTATGGTGATCGGGCTGGCGCTGCTGCTCTGGCGCGAATGGAAATTGGGGCTGCTGTTTGGCCTCTCCTTTGTTGTATTTACCCTCATCACCGCCATGTACCGCGCCCCACAAACGGTGGAATATATGCTGCCCGCCTATGTGCCGATGGCGCTATGTCTGGGGTATGGCATGGGAGAGATCAGGAGATTGAGAGATTATGAAATTAAAGAGAAGGCAATCTCCCAATCTCCCAGTCTCCTAATCTCCTATCTCTTTACGGCCGTCATGTTCACCGCTGCCATTTTCCAGGGTTGGTCACATTGGCCCAGCTACCGGCAGATGCACGGGATGGAAGATGCCCGTGATTACGCGCAAAATCTGTTGGCCGATGCACCGCCGGATGCCCTCGTTCTGGCAAACTGGCATTGGGTGACGCCGCTCTGGTATTTGCAGGAGGTGGAAGAGCAGCGCCCGGACGTGACCGTGCGTTACGTCGCGCCTGGCGCGGACCCGTATGGCGAAACGTGGGCACAGGAAATTACGGCGGCCTGGGGCAACGGCCGTGACGTCATCGCCACCTGGGTTGACCCCGCCGCCTACGCCAGCCTGCCCCCACCCGAACCCTTACACGAAGCATTCTGGTTCCGCCAACAGCCCCGTGCCAGCCTGCCGCCAGACTTCACACCCATCGAAACTTCCCTCGGCGAAACCATCCACCTTCTCGGCTACCATCTGAGCAACCCAACCACCGAAATCTGGCAAGAAGCCGTTTTCACCATTGCCTGGCAGCCAATCTCCCAGTCTCGCGGTGTCCCCACCCGCGGTGTCCCCACCGCCAATCTCCCAGTCTCATTTTACGTGCACCTCATCGGCGCTGACGGCCGTTCCTACGCCCAATCCGACCTTACCGTATCACCACAACCAGGCGGCATCACCCTCACCCAATTCCGCCTGACGCTCCGGCCCGACGCACCGCCCGGCGACTATGCGATTCGTGTGGGCAGTGGGGAGACAAGCACGGCCGTGACCACACACACCGTCACCCCCATGAGCCAGCCACCCATTACCCAACACCGGGTTTACCGGGGCACAAACGCCGCCCGTTTGCTCGGTTATGACTGGGACTACACCTTGCCCGACCAACCACGCCTTTACCTGCACTGGCAAGCGGCCGATGGCTATGTGACGGAAGTCAGAGACAATGGGGATACAACATTGCCCTCCCTCACGGGGCCGTGGGGAGTGAGCAGTAACCAGTGGGCAGTGAGCAGTGAGCAGGGGCAGCACTATGTTCCGTTAGGACAGGGCATCATCTGGACAGGTGAACCAATCTCTAATCTCGCGGTGTCCCCACCGCCAATCTCCCAATCTCAGACTTCCCTTCTTCCCCAACATTTCACCACCACCCGCCCCCTCTGGCGCGACTATGTGGTATCCACCCGGCTGGTCGGTTATGAGGCCGATGGGTTTCACTGGGCCTGGTGTGATCTGGTGGATTACGTGCCGGCGATGGGGGCGATTCCCACGCTGAAATGGATTGCCGGGTCACACGTCACCTCGCCCCACCTTATTGACTATACGCAGGATTCGCCCACGTATGAAACGTACTGCCAGAGCGTAAAACCCGCGCCGGGTGCGCCCGTGCTGGCAGTCAGTGACACGGCCGTACCCGGCCAAACCGTTGGTGGCATGGTGACGCTGTATGATGCGTTCACGCAACGGCCGTTGCCCATCCTCGACGACCGCATTACCGCCCAATTCCCCTGGATTCCATTAGGGCAAACGACCATTGCCCCGTAAACAAAAAAGCCGGTGAATCAATCACCGGCCTTTTCATTTACGCCCGTTTTTCCAGTGTCACCATCACCCCATTTTTGGGGCGGAGGGTGGATGAGAGCATCGGTTTGACTTCGTGGTCGGGCACGGCCGTGATGTTAAACCGCTGCGCCACCATCGCCAGCGCCAGTTGCCCTTCCATCATGGCAAAGTCCCGGCCAATGCACAACCGCTGCCCCGCGCCAAAAGGAATCCAGGCATAACGGTGGCGGTTGGCCGAACGTTCCGGCGTAAAGCGTTCTGGGTCAAATTGATCCGCGTTTTCCCAATGTTCCGGGTGGCGATGGTACATGTAGGTCAACGAGACCACCTGTGTACCCGCCGGGATGTGGTAGCCGTCAATCTCATCATCGGCAACGGCCGTGCGTGGCAGCCAGTAGGAGGGCGGCTGCAGCCGCATCGCCTCTTGCAACACCATACGGGTATAGGGCAGTTGGGGCAAATCGGCCAGGGTGGGCTGACGGCCGTTCAGCGCACTGTCCACCTCCGCCTGCAACTTGCCCATCATCTCCGGGTGCTGCATCAGGTGGTGGAACGCCCAGGAGAGCGCCAGAGAGGTGGTCTCATAACCGGCCAGGAACAGGGTGGCTACTTCGTCGCGCAACTGCTGGTCGGTCATACCCTCGCCGGTTTCCTCATCCACCACATCCAGCAGCATCGCCAGCAGATGGTCGTCGGACAGCTTCCCGGCGCGGCATTGGGCGATAATGCCATACACGATCTCGTCAAAGCGGGCCAATGCCTGCTGGTACTTTTTGCGGCCAGGCACCGGCAGCCAGCGCGGCAATGGCTCGACCAGGATGGCCTTCATCAAGAAATCCAGGGCGTAGGTCATCGCTTCGGCCGTGTCATCCATCTCTTGGGCAGTCAAACCTGTGCCAAACAGGGTGCGCACAATCACCTTCATTGTCAGCCGGTTAAATCCCGGCGTCAGATCAAAGGGCGTGGCCCCATCGGCGGCCACTTCCCAGCTATCTAACGCCTCGGCAATCGCCTCCACCATCAGCGTTTGCAGGGCCGCCAGGCGCTGCCGGTGGAACTGGGGCTGCATCATGCGCCGCTGCCGCAGCCAGAAGTCGCCTTCGCTGACGACCAGCCCATTGCCCAACATGCCGCGCACGGCGTTCCACATGGGGCCACTTTTGCTGTAGTTGGCGGCATTGTCACGCAGCACATATTGGGCATGGCGTGGTTGGTTCAGCACAACCACGTTGATCAGCCCCAGGTTTAGCCGGTAAATGTCGCCGTGTGTGGCGCGAGCCTGGGCCACGAAACCAAAGGGGTCACGCAGCAACTGGGGCAGGGAACCAATCAGAGGCAGGTTGCTGGTTTTGGGCATCCGGCGCACGGCCGTCGTTAAAGAACCAGAGGGTGTCATACTTTCAAGCATCGTTGTTACCTCCATAGCGGGGTGGTCAGTGGGATATTTTGTTTTGCCGACCACTTCAATTGAGAATCAGGTTGTGAATCGCAGTGATACGGGGCATTGTCCTTGTTCGGAGTGGCAGTCGTGTCACCGAGTGAACATTTAACTGGATTTTTCACGGGCGCAACACGCCAATTTTCACATAGCGCCTGTCAAATAAGTGACAAAATAGCGGCAGCTTTACTGGCATAACAACTTCGTTCGCCAGACCATTGACTTATTTTGCTACTCAGATACAGTACCCGCCGGATGTCAAGGAAAAGGGAGGGGAACCACTATTTTGAGGAGGCAGTATGTTCAAAATCTCTCGTCGGAAAGCAGCAGGTTTCATCATATTGGCCGCTACCCTGGTCGGCGTTTGGTATCTGGTTCAGGGCCCCAGCCTGACCCGCACCTCCAACGCCGAAACTGAAGCCGCCATCCAATTGTCCATCCCGGGCGCTCCCAACACGGTAGATGTCTTCCGTGATCCCAGCGACACCGCGATGAGTAAAGTGCAGCAAGGTAGCACTGTTGCGGCCGTCTCGTTCGAAGGCGACCTCCGTGACCTCCCCCAAATTGGCCCGGAAGAAAAGAGCCTGGGTATTGAGTTTGAGATGATGGAGATGGAAAGACCCAATCCCACCTTTACCGACCCCGTTCGCCAGGAATTCCGCGCCCCCGATGCCATGCCCGGCCCCAGCCAGAATTTTGCCGGGCTGGATTTGAATAATTGGGGCGCCGGTTGGCCACCCGATACCAACGGCGATGTTGGCCCCAACCATTACATCCAGACCGTCAACACATCCATCGGCATCTACACCAAAACCGGCACCCGATTGGCCGCCTTCACCTTCAACACGTTGTTCGATGGCACCGGTACCCCCTGTGACGCCAACAACAACGGCGACCCGGTGGTGCTGTATGACAACGTGAGCGGTCGCTGGATTATCACCGACTTCGCCTGGACAAACATCAAGGATGGGCCTTATTACGAGTGTATTGCCGTATCCAAAACGGCCGATCCTGTTTCCGGCGGCTGGTGGTTCTACGGGTTACGGGCCGATGACGCCACCCACCCCTGGCTGAACGACTACCCGAAACTGGGTGTCTGGCACGATGGCATCTACATGACGGCCAATATGTTTGATTGCCTCACAACTACCTGCTCCAGCGCCAGCTACAAAGGTGTGCGCATCTGGGCACTCAACCGGGATCAGCTGATCAATGGGCAGCCGCTCAATTACCAATATGCCGACCTCGGTTCAGCCTATTTCAGCCTGATGCCTTCAAATGCCAAGGTAGCTCAAGCCCCGGCAGGTACGCCCAACTACCTCATGTCGCTGCAAACCACCAACACCATGTACACCTGGAAATTGTCCATCAACTGGGCTAATCCTGGCAGTTCCACACTCACCGGGCCGGTTAGCACCAGCATCGCCTCGTATTCCAACGCCGGTTCGGTGCCGCAAGCAGGCACGTCAGTGACATTGGATTCGCTGGCCGGGCGGCTGATGGCGCAGTTGATGTATAGCAATGTGGGTGGCACGGGGGCGCTGTGGGTCACACATTCGGTCTCGTCTGGTGGGGTAGCAGGTATCCGCTGGTATGAGTTCCGCAATCTGAGTGGCACACCATCAATGTTCCAGCAAGGCACTTTCCAGCCGGATTCTACCCATCGCTGGATGGGCAGCGTGGGTGTAGACAGCCAGGGCAATATGGCCGTAGGTTACAGTGCCTCCAGTTCTAGCATCAATCCACAAATTCGTTATGCCGGACGGTTAGCGAGCGACACGCTCAATACCCTGGGGCAGGGCGAAACCACGCTCATTGCCGGTACAGGTTCACAAACCAGCTATAACCGCTGGGGCGACTACTCCGGTATGACGGTAGATGTAGATGGCTGCACTTTCTGGTATACCACCGAGTATTACATTTCCACCGGTACCAATTGGCAGACGCGCATTGGCTCTTTTGCCTTCCCCAGTTGCAGTGGCGGCCCCACGCCCACACCTGGCCCGACGGCTACACCCACCAACACACCTACCCCCACTAACACTCCCACGCCAACGGCCACGCCGCCTGCCGGCAGTGGCGTCATCTACATCAGTTCGGCTACCGATGGCACAATTGGCGGCGTGAGTTATGCCGATGAAGACATCCTGGCGTTTAACATTGCCACCGGGACATGGTCGTTGTTCTTTGATGGCTCGGCGGCGGGCGTGACGGTAGACTTGAATGCCTTCGATATCCAGAGCGATGGCACGATATTGATGAGTTTTGACACGGCCGTGACCATTGGCAGCCTGGGCACGGTAGATGACTCGGACATTGTGCGTTACAACCCAACTACCAACACCTTCTCCTGGTACTTTGATGGTTCGGACGTGGACCTGACGACCAACGCCGAGGACATTGACGCCATAGGGTTTGCGCCTGACGGCCGTTTGCTCGTCAGCACCACCGGTAGTTTCACCGTATCCGGCGTCTCCGGTGATGACAAAGATTTGCTGGCTTTCACGGCCACTTCTTTGGGCAGCAACACCGCCGGTACGTGGGCTTTGTACTTCGACGCTTCGGATGTGGGTCTGACCACAACCAACGAGGACGTCACCGGATTGTGGGTAAACAGCGCCAACAA
>CAADGU010000560.1 GCA_900696625.1 uncultured Chloroflexota bacterium
CGGCCCGGCAATAGATTGGTTAGAACCCACCGCCCGGAACTCAAACTTATTACCCGTAAAGGCAAACGGGCTGGTGCGGTTGCGGTCGCCGGCATGTTTCGGCAGCGGCGGCAGCGTGTCTACCCCCACCGTCAGCACATCTTTAGACTTGGACGATTTCGCCCCACCCGCTTTAATCTGCTCAAACACATCCGTCAACTGGTCGCCCAGGAATATGGAGATAATGGCCGGCGGCGCTTCATTTGCGCCCAGGCGGTGGTCATTCCCGGCGGAGGCAATGGAGGCCCGCAGCAGTGAGGCATATTTATCCACCGCCCGGATGATGGCCGCGCAAAAGACCAGGAAGCGCGCATTTTCATGCGGCGTATCCCCCGGCTCCAGCAAGTTGCCCTGGCTGGCATTGCCAAAGGAGAAATTCAAATGTTTGCCCGACCCGTTTACCCCGGCAAACGGCTTTTCGTGCAAGATACAGGCCATGCCATACTTCTCGGCCACCCGCTTCAGCGTAGCCATGATCATTTGCTGGTGGTCGGCGGCCACGTTGGCGTTTTCATACACCGGCGCAATTTCATACTGCGCTGGGGCCACTTCATTGTGGCGCGTCTTGACGGGCACACCTAATTTGTACAGTTCCCGCTCTGCTTCCAACATGCAGGCCAGCACCCGCTCCGTGATCGCGCCAAAGTAATGATCTTCCAATTCCTGGCCTTTGGGTGGTTTCGCGCCAAACAGCGTGCGCCCGGCATTAAGTAAGTCAGGCCGCGCCATGTAAAAGTTGCGGTCAATCAGGAAGTATTCCTGCTCTGGCCCGGCGGTGGCCGTCACCAATGCGCCATCGGTATGCCCAAACAACTTCAAGATGCGCTGCGCCTGTTCGTTCAACACTTTCATCGAGCGCAGCAGCGGCGTTTTCTTGTCCAATGCCTCGCCCGTCCAGGAGACAAAGGCGGTGGGGATGCACAAGATGGTGCCGTTGGGGTTTTCCAGGATGTAGGCCGGGCTGGTCACGTCCCAGGCGGTGTAACCACGCGCTTCAAAGGTGGCGCGGATGCCGCCGGTGGGAAAGCTGGAGCCATCCGGTTCACCCTGGATGAGCTGGTCGCCACTGAATTCGGTCACGGCCGTGCCGCCGCCATTCGGTGACAAAAAGCTGTCGTGCTTCTCGGCCGTCAGCCCCGTCAGCGGGTAAAAGACGTGGGCATAATGGGTAGCCCCCTTCTCAATTGCCCAATCCTTCATCGCTGCCGCCACCACATCGGCCGTTGACATTTCCAGCGGTTTGCCTTCGGCAATGGTTTGCACCAGTGACTTATACACCGCCTTTGGCAGGCGCTGCTTCATCACGGCCAGGCTAAACACATTTTGCGCAAACACCTCTTGTGAGGGCGTTTCCGCAAAGTTCAACGGTTCTGAAATCGGCTTGTAATTAATTACCGCCGAAATCGCCTTTAATCGAGCTGAATTTCCACTCATTGTAAAACTCTCCTTATAAATTGATTTGCACCTTCTAAAAAAGTAATTGCGCAATTGGGTAATTACGCAATTACCCAATTACCCAATTACCCAATTACAATCCCCCGCCGTTCCAAATCCACCGCTACCCGCGCCCGTAGGTCGTCTTCGTTGTGGCCCAGGTAGAGGCTGTATCGCCCTTCGTCGGGGCGCTCTTCCAGCGCCAGGTGGATGTTTCCCATGAGATACACCGGCAGTGTCAATCCATTCACCGCCATTGCTTCGCTTTCCCGCAGGCCAGATTTCAACTGTTCCCACACTTCCGGGAAGAGGCGATCCGGTCGCAAGTCAAACGTGTCGCGCAGCCGCTTGTCTGTCTTCAAGGCCGCCGCCACCGTTTGCTGCAATTCCAATACCTCCAGGCCACCGTTAATGGGCGCCTGACGCCGCTCATCGGCCGCGTAACAGTAAATATGTTGGCCATCGCTGGCCTCAAAAACGGGCGCCCAAAAGTCCACTTCACCTGGCACGCGCTTTTTCAGGTAAAAAACGGGACGGCGCAGGCCCAGCGTTTTCATGTTCAGGCCACGCACGTGTAGTTTGTCGCTTAACCCTTTTTCACCCAAAATGCCGGCCGCGTGCAGATAATCGGTCAGGTATTCGCGCACTTTCGCCAGTTCCACGTGCCGGAATACTGGGCCGCCGGGGGTGGTGGCATACACCTCGCTGCCGATGGTGTAGACCGGATAGATGCCGCCGGCGCGGCGGGCGATGAAGAGATAGGTGGGTAAACGCGCCAGGCTGATCAGGCGAGGCAAAAAGCGGCTGATTTTGCCGGGCAGCGCCTCCGGTCGTTCGCTTTCCAGCACCCAACCGGCAATGTTGACGGCAAAGCTCTTTTTCATCCCCTGGTATTTCACTTCCACCGGCACATAAAAGACTGAACCGGCGTCAATGGTCGCCGTCACAATGTCCACACGCACATGAAAAGGCACGGTTTTTTCGTCTCCGTTGCTGTTGGGTTCGAGTGTGAGTTTCATAGCTTTATCCGTAATTGAGTAATTGAGTAATTGGGTAATTACCTAATTACCCAATTTCCTAATTACCTAATTGCCGTCAATCCCCCGCCGCCGCCAACGCATCCGTACCTACGGCCGTTGGCCCAAATTCCGGGTAGCTGGTGGTGAAGTGTTCGGAGATGTCCAGCCCTTCGATCTCTTCTTTTTCAGAGACGCGCACACCAATGGTCACTTTCATGGCGTAAAACAGCGCCCCCATGGTGGCAAAAGCCCACAGCGAAATGACCACTGTGCCCAACAACTGCACACCTAATTGGGCAAAACCGCCGCCATAAAACAGGCCAGCAATTGGCCCCATGCCGGTGAATTCACCGACGGCCGGCGCGGCCAACAGCCCGACGGCGATGGTGCCCCACATACCGTTCAGACCATGCACCGCCACCGCGCCCACCGGGTCATCCACTTTCAGCACCCGTTCCACAAAGTCCAGGCCAAAGATCAGCACCGCACCGGCTACCAGACCGACGATGATGGCGCCGCCCATGGTCACGTTAGCCGTACCGGCGGTGATGCCCACCAGACCGGCCAGCGTCCCATTGAGCGCCATTTCGGTGGACGGATGCCCCGCTTTGAACCAGTTGATGATCAGGGCAGACAACGCGCCTGCGGCAGCGGCTGTGGTGGTGGTGACGGCAATGTAACCCAGGCTGGCATTCATGCCAGACAGCGTCGAACCGGCATTAAACCCAAACCAACCCATCCACAAGACAAAGACACCCAGCGCCGCCAGCGTCAGGCTGTGGCCGGGGATGGCGTTGCTGCTGCCATCTTTGTTGTATTTGCCGATGCGTGGGCCAAGCACCCAGGCCGCCGCCAGCGCCGCAAAACCGCCGCAGGCATGAACAAGGGTGGAACCGGCAAAGTCCACAAAGCCCCGTTCGGCCAGCCAGCCGCCGCCCCACAGCCAATGGCCGGAGATGGGGTAAATGAGGGCGGTCATCACCGCGCTGTAGATAAGATAGCTTTTGAACTTCAGCCGTTCGGCCACCGCCCCAGAAACGATGGTGGCTGCCGCCCCGGCAAACATCAGCTGAAAGAGGTAGTTGGTCCAGTCATACCCGGCTTCGGCGCCCAGGGAAAGTTCCGACAGAAAAAAGTTGCTCGTGCCAATGAGACCGGCTTTGTCTGCGCCATACATCAGGCCAAACCCAACGGCATAAAAGAGGATGGCGGCCATACAAAAGTCCATCAGGTTTTTCATCAGCAGGTTGGCCGCATTTTTGGCGCGGGAAAAACCGCTTTCCACCATGGCAAACCCGGCCTGCATCCAGAAAACCAACACGGCGCCTAAAAAGAGCCAGATAGTGTCAATCTGAATGGCGATGGTACCGGCGGCCACTTCTTCTTCCTGGGCAAAGGCACGGCCGCTAAAAAGGATGAACAAAGCGGCGAGCGCCAGGGCCATAGAACCTATTTTGATCAGTCTGATATTGCGTAACATCCTGTTTCTTCTCCTTTGTAAATATGTTTGTAGTAGGCGATTCATCGCCTGTTAACGGCACTGAAGTGCCTACTACAAACGGTTATGACGAACAAAACAAAAAGGACGCCTGGTGTAGAAATGGGGAGGAATTCATTTCCACAGCAGGCGTCCTGGCCTTCATGAATTATTTGATTGTGGTGTCACGGCCGTAACCGCCACACGCTGCTAAGTCTATCCTAAGGGGGGTACGGCCGTCAATTTTTCAAAACTGTTGAAATTGTGGTTTGTGATTTTGTACACAATACACAGTATTCGCCTTCACCCCCATCACTTATACTGATTAAACTGGATATAAGTGAGTATTGTCTCTGTTGCCTGAAAGTCTGGGTGGCAGATTGTTCGTTACCAAAAATTTAAGTCAGCACGCGGCTGGCGTTTGACGCGAGGAGAATGGGAAGAATGGAGATAGAAGAGCAACAACCGGAAGAAGTTGACCAGCAAGGCGAGC
>CAADGU010000561.1 GCA_900696625.1 uncultured Chloroflexota bacterium
GCCGCGCAAACGCCGGGGTCTGTACCCACCGTCTTGGTAATGGCAATCGCCGGATTTTGCGCCTCCACTGTCAACGTCAACGGCACTGTCACCAGCGGATTAACCAGGTCATTGCTGTTGATGCACAACGTACCGGTGTAGGTATTGCCCACCGTTAACCCCGTCGTGTCAAACGTCACAGACACCTGGCTGCTATCACCCGCTGCCGTCGTGCCGCCGGTCGGGCTAACACTTACCCAGGATAGATCACTGGGAGTATTACATACTGACCCACCACCGATAGACCCGCTCAACCGGAAGAGGGCATCAGGTTCGACCCCGCCGCCAACGCCACAGTTACTGGCGCCATAGCTCCAGGTAAGACAGCCTGTGCCAAAGCCATCACCAGGATTTTGCCATGCATAGCCGTTGTTAGACTGAACAGAACGGGTACTCCAGAACCACTGTCCGCCTACGCCAAAGTCCATATTGGCAACAACCGAGACCCAATAATGTCCCGAAGGCAAGATGGCCGCTACCGGCAAGTTAATTGTCAAATCGCCGGCAACATCCAATGTGGGCACTATACCCGGCGCGCTATAGACCAGAGCGCCCGGCAGACCGCTGCTGTCCGCATAGAAGTTAACATCCACAGTTGGAATCGGGCCAGCCACCGAGTAGCTTCCCAAAACTTCAACTGTCTCAATAGTCCACGCCCCATCAGCAACGGGGATAATAAAGTCATCGGCCCCAGCATTATCGTAAGCGTCAAAAGCTACCTCGAAGTTTTGTGAGGGGAAGCCGTTCGTTCCTAGATTATCCGTCTGGTCATAAAGAACATCGGCAGGAGCAGCCGGTAGGGAGTGGCTGGATTTGGCTTGAGGTGCGCTGATCACCATCCCCGGATTGGGTGGGATAGGACCAAAAGACGGAAGAACCAGGTCTTGCCCCGGAGCTTCCTGAATGGTCCAATCTAGATCAATGGTACCTGAATTACTGATGGTCAGTGCATGGGTGGTCACAGTAGTTATAGCTTGTGAGACGACGAACTCACCTGGATCTACCGCAATAACCGCTTCGGCAACAGTCAGGGCAAAATCAACGGTCGTAGTGGTGGCCGTGATAATGGTGACGCCAGAGATGGTTTCCGGCAGATAACCCGCCGCAGATGCCGTCACTGTGTAAACGCCGGCCGGAAGGTTAATGGCGTAGTCGCCACTGCCATTCGTCGTTCCATTGTAAGTTGAACTACCGTCATCGGCGGTAACAGAAGCGCCGCCTATGGGGTTGGCCGTTGCCGCATCGGTCACGTTTCCATCCAGAGTACCGGCATTGGGGTCAACTGTAACCACATCCACACACCATTGATTGACAGTGCCAGTATCACCACCGGCATTGTCGGAAGCAGTCAAAATCCAGGTGCCATTCAGGTCTTCGGTGTCAAAAGCGCTGAGGGGGTTATTGGGAGTGAAAGAACCCTGGATGGTAGGAGTGGATGCGGCACATTCATTTTCAACGGGTGAGGATGCTTCGTCATCCAGCGTCGCATTTATGTTATCGCCGGAGCAGCCAAAGGTGCTTGCCGGTACGCCCGGTCTATCAACAAAAATGACGCTGGTGCCTGTTTCCTGGTGGGTCAGGGTAAAGATCAGGTCACCAACCCAGGTGTGGCTGACATCCAGATAGACATTCAAATCTGAAATCTCGCCGATATCACTAATGCTCAAACTATCCGTGACGCCGGCAGGATTGTTATCGGGAATGGCCAGGGCAGGGGTGCTGCAATAGGTGGTGGGTGGGGTAGGCGCACAATCGGGATAGGTGAAGGAGCCGATGTAGTTGCCCCACCGGGCGTTACCGGTGATGTTCTTGCTGTACTGGCCCAGATACCAGAAGGTAAGGCCATCGGGGTCAATGGTCATACCGGTGTAATCACCCCAACGATGCGGCGGCGTATCAAAGGCGGTATAGGTGATTTCACCTGCTTTCAATTCCGCTTCCGCCTGCAATGTCCCCGCCGGGTCTCCGCTCTCGCGCCCGGTGTACCAGACGGAGGGGAACATGGCATTGCTGGATTTGGTATAACCGATGACCATGTCATCACATTGGTTCACGGCCAGGTCGGGGAAGGTGCGGAACTCGTTATTGCTGGCATAAACGCCGGCTTGCACCAATGCAGGTGTACCACTCAGGTCAACCTGGTGCCAACGCACACAGTCCACCGTGCCGCCGCCAGGGTTGCAGGCAATACTGTCGGCTATCCAACCATACCCATTGCGGTACTCAAACTCGCGCATACGGAAGTCGTTGGCCTGGATGGTGGCGCCACCGGATTGGGGAAAGTTTATGGGCATGCCACTGGCGACGCCGGTGGCCGTACACAAATCATAGGTGGAGACGATGGTTGGCGCGGCCGGAATGTTCCACTGCCAGATGTTCACCGTACAGCCATCGTATGGGTCGGTAGCAAAGTAATGGGTAGACCCTAAGCTCGGCCATGTGCCCTGCGCAAACCCATGAAGATGAAGCGGTTGTGGCGTCCCTTCAAGCCCGCCGGTGCTGAAGGTGACCGGGGTCAATGCGCCACCGGCATACATGACCGACTTATCCATCGCCCATACACGACCTTCAAAATCACCGGGGATTAGGCCGCCGAACTGGTTGGCGCCGGCCACGATGTAGCTGTCGCCGACACCGGTGTGCGGATAATCGTGGAATTCACCGCCGACCGGTTGCGCCGGAACGGAATAGATGTTGTATGCGCCCAGCGGGTTGCTGGTCTGGCTAACCGCAATGCAGTAGTGTGTGCCGTTGCCATCAGCGGCAATAATCCAGCGATCCGTTTCTTCATCGTAGATGACGTTGGGGTCGAAGGGGTTGCTGGCGCAGCCCGTACCGACAGAGGCGAAGAAGCTGGCCATGGTGGTGGGGCCGGCCAGACTTGTGCCGGTCTTGTCATATATCTCGAAGGCCAGGTTGACGATGGCGATCAGGTGATTGGGGCCAGCAGCCATGATCGGGTCTGGCGGTACGACACTCCCACCACCACAGCAGTCGGCCCGGTCCAGGGAGTCGAAACTGACGCCGAGGACAGGTGCGCGCAACCCTGGCCCGCTCTCGGCAATCTGAACAGCGGCGCTGGGCGGCAGGGATAGGGCTTCTTGCTGGAGTCTGGCCACTTCCTGGGCGCTGACACGGTGTTCATTTTCGTCCAGGTCGGCTTCGCCTCGCAGCCAACGGTCATACAGGTTGTTGGGGTCATAGACGTTGGCGGGGATGTCACCCAGGTTGACCACAACGGGCACAATGGGTTCCAGGCTGTCTACCTGGGCGGCGGCCCCGGCTGTGGAAACGCCATAAGGGGCCATGGCGCGCACGGCCGTGAAACGCGCCTGTGATTCCGGTTGCACCTGTGTCGGTCTGGCTATCAGCCAGACGCCCAGCGCTAACAGGAGTGACAAGACGCCATACTTTAGGATTTGTCTAGGGTTCATAATTACCTCCTTGGGGGGTGAAAATGATTGAAGCCATCTATAAAAAGCTACAATTTACATAAACACACGACTGTTTGTCATAAACTGAGGGATGCTTTATGGTCTTTGCAGCTTTTTCAAGAGGCTCATCAATAAAACACGAAAACACGTTGAATATAGAGAGAATTCGATCATTTACCACTGCTTAATAACAGCATCAGATCCGAATTTCGCTTATACTCTTATGTTGATCCATAAAGTTTTGAGGATTCAACATATGAAACAATGAATGGTCAACTTTGTTTATTGGTGTCAGGTGTACTTGAGGGCCTTTGTAATTACAAAGATTGATCTTGATGAATGATTGAACTTTACTCTATTAGTTCCTATTTTACAACAACAAAATTCAATCAGGGTGATTCGATTTCCAGGCGACTAGCTATTTATTGCGCTCTCCGGACTCGCAGCAGCGGGCAGCAGCGTAATGACTGTAATTTCGGGCTGGCAACGATAGCGCAGGCGGATGGCGTTGGTGCCGACGCCGCGATTGGTGTATTGTACCATGTGGCCGACCTGGTAACGGCCGTTTGGGTACCGCTTAAACAATGGGCCACGCATTGGCCCTACTTTGGGCAGCACCATCTGACCGCCATGGGAATGACCGGATAGCTGCAAGGCAAACCGGC
>CAADGU010000562.1 GCA_900696625.1 uncultured Chloroflexota bacterium
TCACTCGTCACTCGTCACTCGTCACGCAATTCCTCAAGTCGCTGTCTATATTGGATCACAGCCGGCCGCCGCACAAACCCCAACTGCTCATTGATGGCTATCATTCCCTGGTTGGCCGTGTCATTGTGGACGACGATGCGGGTATAGCCGTTTTGCTGCGCAAAAAGTATGCCTTGCAGCTTGAGGGCCAGCGCAATGCCGCGCCGCCGGTAATCGCGCCGGGCGCCGGTCAGGTCAATGACCAGGCTGTTATCTCCCTGATTCACAAAGAATGAACTCATGCCCACGTACTCGGCGCCATGCAGAGCGATAAAAGTGCCGTCGGGCACAAAGGTGGGGTTCGCCACCACCTGCTGCCGAAATTGGGCCAGAGTCATACGCACAATCGGGTCCAGGCTGGGCACGTCCTGGTCGAGCGCCCATTGCAGTTCGTACAGCTTTTCCTCGCGTTGGGGGTCATCGGCCAGTTCGCTGTAGGCACGGATGGCAATGCCCTGGTCTGCCAGCCGCCCGGTGAAGTCGCCATACGGCCGTGCATCAAACCCGGCTACATCGAGATAAGATTCCCAACGACGGCCGTACTCCACAAATCCCTGTTTTTCCAGGAAGGCGCAGGCTGCCACACTATCGGCGGCGGCCTGCGCCTGTAACGTGTCCGGCTGCCATTGCTGCAAATCTGCCAGCAGCGCCGCATACAAGGCGCGGCCCACACCCTGCCGCTGCCAGCGTGGCAGCACCCCCAGGTTCAGCCAAAACTTACCCGGCTGATACATGTCCACGAATTGGGTATAGTGGGCATAGGCAATCACCTGCCCATTTGCCTCTGCTACCCAGCGGGCAAAGTGGCACATGGGGTCGCGCCGTTCGTCGCGGCTGCGTAATTCATCGGCCGTTACCGGCTGCGCCGGCTGCACGGCATTGATGACCTGGGCCACGGCTGCGTAATCTACGGCCGTCGCCGGGCGAATGTGAATGGGGTCAGATATTGTTTCAGACATCTCTACAGCCATTATGCTAACACATCGGCTGTGGCCGAACCAACCAACTCACCCGACCGGGCATCAGATGGGGAAGTAAGACGGCGGTACGGCCGTAAGGTGCGCCACAAAACATCCGGGTGAAAGAGGCGGGTGGGCGGCGCTAATAGCTGCTGCACCGCCAGAAACGCCTCGGCTACCACAGGATCAACCATCATCGTCAGCAAGACACGGCGAATATACCCCTGAACCAGGCGCGTCATGCGGTCGGTAGGTGCATCGTCGCCATCTTGCCAGTCACGATCCTGCCCGGTTGCCAACTGCCAGGGTGCATCAATCACGGTAGTCAACGCCTTCTGGAAACGGGCCGCCAGCCCGGCCAGGTCGCCTTGCTGCTGGCGCAGACAATCATCCAGCTTCATGCTGGCAATGGCCGCCACAGACATTCCCTGCCCATAGGCCGGGTTGAAGGCATAAGCCGCATCACCACAAACCAGGAAATTCTCCAGATAACGGGGCAGCGCCTCATAATGCCGCAGGCGATTCTCCATGCGGCGATAGCCCCAGATGGGTGAGATCGGTTCGGCATCCTGAATGAAATTGACCACATCCGGCGCAACTAACGAACGGGCATAATCCAGAAAGCCAGCCTCAGCCGTGGGTGGATGGTCGCCCGCCATGCCGATTAAGGTAAGCTGCCACTGGTCATCTTCCACCTTTAGGAGCAAAGCACCGCGCTGCTGGTCAGGCGCCAGCGGTTGCAGGAACATTGCCTTCCAATCATGCCGGACGGATTCTGGCAAACGGTAGAAGCGGGTGGCGTAACCGGGTTGCGCGTCTACTACCGTCTCATGGGGGGTCGGGAAACCCAGCGCCGTTAACCATTCGGCCGCGCGCGAACCGCGTCCATCGGCAGCCACCACCAGGTCGGCTTCGATCTGCCAGGCAGCGCCATTGCGCTGGCGCAACTGCACACCCGTTGCCCGCGTGTTGGCGGCGTCCGTACAAAGGCCAATGGCTTCCAGGCCCGGCAAAAAGGTGATGCGTGAATTCGCCAGCAGCCGGTGACGGATGGTTTCTTCCAGTAAGGGGCGGGTCACAGCCAGGACGGTGTAAGCCGAGTGATAACGTACACGCCACTGCCCCAACAGGTGCAGCCGCGCCTCTGACCCCAGGTTGAAGGGGACAGCGCCGGCTGTATGCAGCTCTTCGGTGATGCCGGGGAACTGTTGTTCCAGCACGCGCAAGCCACCCAATAACAGCACATGGGGATGGCGGCCCTGCGGCACGCCTTTGCGATGTGTAGGCTGCTCTGGCAGCAGGTCACGCTCGATGATGGTCACGCGGTCGAAGTGATCGCTGAGCACACGCGCCGCCGTCAGACCGGCGATGCTGCCGCCGATAACCACGGCGTGACGATATGTGGTTTGGGGTTGTGGTAAATAGTGTGGGATCAAGTTGTTCATTTTTATTTTCCTATATGATACGTGAGGCGCGATGCGTGAGAAGAGATCTCACGCATCACGCCTCACGAAACAAGTAATGCTGGTAATTCCGTCATATCCGCAAAGACGACGTGGGCGCCGGCTTCTTTTAGCTGGTGGGCCGGGGTGGCGACGGTGTAACCGAAAACGGTCATACCGGCGGCTACACCGGCCTGCACACCCGCCGGGGAATCTTCAACCACAGCGCAGGCGTGGGGCGCCACGCCATTCTGACGGGCCGCGTACAGGTAGATGTCGGGGGCCGGTTTGGGATGACTGACGTCGGCCGTGCTGTAAATGTTGTTGCCAAACCGAGGCAACAGTCCGGCGCGGCCCAGGGTGAGCAGCATCTTTTCGCGCTCACCGCTGGAGGCCACGGTGACGGGTATTTGCAAGTGCGCCAGGGCTTCGGCCACGCCGGGCATGGGTTTCACCTCGGCCCACAGCGCCGCCGCCGCCCGCTGCCGCAGCGTCAGGACGAAGTTTTCCGGCAGCGGTTTGCCAAGTAGTTCGGTTAACACTGCCAAACATTGCGCCAGGGAACGGCCGTGAACCCGGTCATACAATTCGTCGGTGGTGATGGGTACGCCCATCTCCTGGAGCATGGCCGCCATGACGCCGGTGGTGATGGGTTCACTGTTTACCAGCACCCCATCACAATCAAAAATTACCAGTTCAAATGGTTTCATGCGGCCTCCGGTGCGCCGGCCAACCGGGCCAGCTTTTGGGCAAAGGGGGAAGATTCCAGACTTTGCCGGGTGATGAGCATGGGCAGGTACACGGCCGTGCCCTCCATCACCGGTTCGCCAATCGCCTGAAAGCCCATAAACCCATATAAAGCCACCCGGTTTTCAATGGCCGAGATGAGGACGCGGTCAATATTGTGCTGGTAACAAAACTGGACAGCGGTCATCATCAGGTTATTAAACACACCCTGCCCGCGATACTGCCGCCTGACAGCCAACAACCGGATTTCGGCCGTTTGCCCTAGATGGTTGCGAATGTCCTCGCTTACCACCGGCAGTCGTTGCAAGGTGGAAAATGGCGCCGTGGACGGCATGGTGATGGACAACATACCGGCCAATTCTTCGCCTATGTAGGCCACGATGTAGACATTGGTGTCGTGCCGTCCATCTATTTTGCGGCCCATTTCATTCGGCGCATACTGGCCCAATTCCAGGGCGTAGGTGTCGTGATTCAGTTGGGCAATGGCGTCCCAATCTTGTTCCGTAGCAATTCTAACGATAGGGGTCATGAGATTCTCCTTACTATTGGTGCCTGGTGGCTGGTTTGACCAGCCACCAGTAATTACTAACCAGCTAATTGTTGAATGGCCGCCATCAGCTTTTGCATCGTTTCCATGCCGGCCAGGGTGATGCGGAAGTAGCGGTGATCGCCTTTGAGCGTTTCCCGCTTGATTTTGAAACCGAAGGGAAGCAGCCTATTTTCCAGCCCGGCCCAACGGCCGTCGTGCTGCACCAGAATGAAGTTGGCGCGGGTCTGGTACGGGATGAGGCCGGGAATCTGGCGCAGCGCCGCATACACATAGGCGTTTACGACGGCGAACTCTTGCTGCATTTCCGCCCGGAATTCTTTATCCGCCAGCCGGTGTACGGCGACTGCCTGGTCAAGGGAGGGCAGCCCAAACACGGGCGCTATCTTTTGCAGATTGCGGGCATCTGTTTCACTGCAAACCACAAAACCGAGGCGCAGGTTAGCCAGGCCGTAGAACTTGGAAAAGGTGCGCACGATAAAGACGTTGCGCCGGTCGGTGCTGGCGAGCAGTTCTTTTTCCTGCACGGCCGTGTAAGAGTCATGGAAGCCATAGTACGCCTCGTCAAAGATGAAATCCACGTGGGGATAGCGGCGCGCCAGCCAGAGAAAGTCCGGCAGCGGCAGCACGTTGCCCGTGGGGTTATTGGGCGAGCAGATCAGCACCACTTTGGCGCGGCTGGCTTCGATCTTGGCGGCAATCAGGCGGCGATCATAAACAAAACTGTAGCCATCATTGAGCAAGGGAAAGGTGTCTATGCGTGCTTCGGCCGGTTCCACCAACGAATTGTAAAAACTCCAACTGGGCGCGGGTACCAACATCGTCTCCCCCTTTTTGAGCAGGTACAGGACGATGTCACGCAGTAAAGCGGCGCTGCCAGGGGCGATGACGATTTTTTCCGGGGTCACATCCAGTTCGGCAGCGATGGCCTCTTGTAGATGTTTCACACCGCTGTCAGGGTAACTGTGGAGATTTTGCCGGACCGTTTCTAACATGTCGGCCAGCGGCAGCCTGTCTGTGGCCGCTTTGGCGGCGGCAAACAGGTTTTCGTTCAGGTGCAGTGGGGTAAGACCCTTCAGATCACTCAGCGGCGAGGCATATCCGTCCTGATCCAGACGGAGTGTGCCGCTTTTCTCGCCCGGTGTCCTTTTCGCCGGCCGTACCGGTTCGTTGATGCGGCCGACAAAGGGGCGGTGGGAAACAATGCCATAGCCGGGCAGGGACTCAGGGAAGGGTGTGTGGCGCGTCACCGGTTGTTCTGTGGTGATCACGGCCGTACCATTACCATTTGTTGTTTTCGCAGTTTGTGTCTTCATTACCGTTTACTCCTTAAGCAGTCTTGTGAACTGGAGGCAGCATACAGGACGGCCGTTCCGCGAACGTTCCCAAAAGCGTGCCAAACTGTGTGCCAACGTGGGGAGTTACCGGTGGAGGGGCAAAAAAACCGCCAAAAACGCGAAGAGTACGAATGTTTTAAGACCCTAAGGGTTCTTGAAACCCTTAGGGTCTGCCGTAATTCAACTGAACGCCAACGTAGACAAAACCGAGTTTTTCATACAGGCGCTGCGCGCCTTCGGCGGCGGAGAGCCAGCAAAACGAGTAACCAGCTGCCCGGTAGTCCGCCAGAAGCTGCTGGCAGAGGGCATAGGCCAGACCGCGCTGGCGATGCGTTGGCGCGGTCCAGACGCCGGCTAATTCACCAATGCCCTGGCCGCCCTCACCCATCTGGATGACTGCGCCAGATACCATGTCACCCGCCTGAAGCAACACCGCGCCAATCACCGCGCCGTTCTTCAGGCCTTGCCGCAAATTGGGCAGCCAGCCCAGCGATTCTTCGCCGCCGCTGCCGCCGTAGGCGATGCTCTGGTGCATCAGGTACGTTTTCAAAAAAGGCTCATCTGCGGCGGTTAGCGCCTGGTAATGGGCCAACGGCGGCGGGTCTGGCGGCAACGACAATTGCGCCATGTCCAGCACCATAACCGGTGCGCGGCTTTCGCAGACCAGGCCGGCCTGCTCTAACGCGGGGGCCAGTTCAGGGTGCAAATCGGCGATGTATTCCAGGCGCGGCCGTTTATGATGTTGGGCAAAGGTGGCTTGCATGTCGGCTATGGCCTGTGGCCAGTCGGCAGTGGCAGTGGACAGGGGTACGGCAAAACTGAGGTGGTCATCCTGGCTGGCCGAGATGAATATCTCAAAGTGGGGCTGGCTGAACACCGTTCGCTCCTGCCGACCAACGGCGCGCATACTGTCTTCAATTTGGGTTAAGGCTTGTTTGTGTGTCATAAGCAGTGCGAATTTTACAGCTTTGTGTTAAACCGTGCCTCTGCATTATTTTTTCAGGAGGCTCACTGTTGGGGAGTGGGGCGCCATTCGTTGAGGGCTACGGCCGTTACCGGCGCCCAGCCAACCTGCCCTGGCCCCAGCCGGATTTCATACCAGCCTACCTGCTCTTGAAGGCCTTCCGCCCACCGGTTGACGTCCAGCCGGGCAATCAGGGCAAA
>CAADGU010000563.1 GCA_900696625.1 uncultured Chloroflexota bacterium
AACAAACCTTCAGGCACCAGCCGGATTTGGGTTTGTGTGATTTGGGCCAGGGATTGCCATTGGGCGGTGAAGTGGCTGTGGTTGCCGTAGGTACGGCCGTTATGCCGAAACAAACAAACGACAATGGATCTGATCCGTTTTTTATCCATCATCACACCTTCTCCAACACGGCCGTATACGACCCCTCTCCCTCAATCATCCGCCCAATCTGCCAGCCCGTCCCCGCCACAATCGCCGCCATCTCCTCCGGCGAGACCATGAGGTAATCAAACCAGGGGCCGATAAGGGTTTTGTAGCGCACCCGAATGCGCACCTGCCCGGACATGCGTCCCCGCTGCCGGTTCCACTCGTGGTAAGCCAGGTGGTCGGGATCGGTGGTTTCGTAAATGTTGCGGCTTTCGGCCAGGATACGGCCGTCCCGTGTCGTCATCCCCGCAAACCGGCGCAGCAGCCACCTGGCCCGCGCCGCATTACCAAACAAGCCAAAGTTATTGCCAAACATGATGATCGTATCAAACACGCCCAATGTTTGGCGGCTGGCGCGGGTGATGGACATGACCCGCGCCTCCCGCACCCCGCGTAGTTGCGCGGTGTGAATCGCCAGTGGTGAGTTGTCAATGCCCACCACCTCGTGCCCTTTTTCTTGCAGATACAGGCAAATGCGCCCAGGGCCACAGCCGATGTCCAGGCAACGGCCGTGTGCCAATCCAATCGCCTCTTGTTGCGCAGGCGACCATTCGGCATACGGCGCAAAATAAGCCGCCGGCCCACCGGACGTACCCACATACCCATCCTCGCGCTCGATGATTTCTGTGGCCGGTTCACCCAGGTAAAAGTCGTACACTTCACGGCCGTAGGCGTCTTGTTCTGGTTTCATTGCTTCTCTTCTCCTGAAAATAATCAAAGATTACGCAGATTATAACGCCCGGCTGTTATTGACGCTGTCAGATGACAGTCCTACAATCAGCGCCATGCATTCATCCGTGTCCCATCCCCCATACAATGTTAGCGAGATATTCCTATGAGTGACACCATCGCCATTCGGTTAGAAGATGTGAGCAAAACGTTTGGCCGCCGCAAATACCGTGTGCCGGCCGTGCGGGAGATTAGCCTCAGCGTGGCTGCCGGGCAGGTATATGGCTTTTTAGGGCCAAACGGGGCCGGCAAAACGACCACCATTCGTATGATTATGGATTTGATACGGCCGTCCGCCGGCGCCCTGTTTGTCTATGGCCGTAACGTCCACAGCGACCACACCGTCTTGCAGCGGGTGGGTGCGTTGGTGGAGGGGGCCGCCTTTTATCCCTTTCTCACCGGGCGCAAAAATCTGGAAGTGCTGGCCCGCACGGGCAATCATTACGATGCCGCCCGCATCCAGACCATGCTGGATCAGGTGGGTCTGGCCGACCGCGCCGACCGGCAGGTGAAAGGGTATTCCACCGGCATGAAACAGCGGTTGGGGCTGGCAGCCGCCCTGCTGCATGACCCCGATCTGGTGATTCTGGATGAACCTACCAACGGGTTAGACCCGGCGGGCATTCAGGAAATGCGCACCTTCATCCGCGACCTGGCGCAAAAACAGGGCAAGACCGTCTTTCTCTCCAGCCATCTGTTGGGTGAAGTGGAGCAGGTGTGTGACCGGGTAGCCATTATCAACAAGGGCCAGATTATCCGCGAGGGAATAGTGGCCGATTTGCTGGCGGCGCAGACGCAGTTGGTGGTGGAAGCAGAACCGGTGGATAGGGCGACGGCCGTGCTCACCCCCCACTGGCCCGTCACCGCCAACGAAAAAACCATCACCGTCCTGGTTGCCCGCGATGAAGCGCCCGCCGTGGTGCAAACGCTGGTTGCCCATGAGGTCGCCGTTTACCAGGTGCGCCGCGAACGGCAAAGCCTGGAGCAGTTCTTCCTGGAAGTGACGGGCCGTGAATCGTGATGCGTGATGCGTGAAGAATCACGGGGCACGCATCACGCATCACGCCATCTCCAAGAATTTTGGGAGACACTATAAACCATGTGGAATTTATATCACGCGGAATTACAAAAAACGGTGGGCAACAGGTGGGTGGTGGGCTTTTTGTTGTGGATATTTCCGGTGGGGGCGTTAGGGGTATTTCTGTTTTTAGGCCTGATGGCGCTGGCTATGGAGAACTTCGCGCAAAACATGTTCACTGACCCGCCATTGTGGACGGATTCAGTGATTGCTGTCTGGGGCTTTCCCACGAATACGCTGGTGCAAATGCTGCTGTTGGGGTTAACGGCCGTGACCTTTGCCGGTGAATATCAATGGGGCACCTGGAAAAACATCATCCCCCGCCACCGCCGTCCGGCGCTCATTGGCGTGAAGTTTCTGACGTTGGGTACGCTGGTCGTTTTTTCCTTTGTCCTCATGTCCATCATTGTGGGGCTGGGGTTTGCTGTGCTGACGCGCATTGCCGATGTGCCCTATGGCCCGGCGCTCTCGGCGGCAGTGCTGCGCCAGTTTGCCGGGGATTATGCGTTGAATGCGGCGCTGGCGTTTATTACGGTGTTGATCACGGCCGTGTATGCTGCTTTTGCTGCCATGTTGATGCGCTCCATGGTGGGCGGTATCGTCGTCGGGCTGGGTTTTGTCATCATCGAGCCGGTGACGGCCTTTCTCTTCATGCCGTTAGCCGCCTGGCTGGAATGGGACTGGCTGCTGCACATTGTGCGTTTTACTCCCACCTACAATGTGAACAACATCAGTTCCTGGGTACGTTTTGATACCCCCACCAACCTCTCTCACTTCTTTTTTGAGATGCGCAACCTGATTCCCCCGGTAGACAGCATGGCCTTCTCGCTCACCGTCCTGGCGGTCTGGCTGGTGGTGGGCATTGGCCTGATCCTGGTGCTGTTCCAGCGGCAGGATATAACGGGGTAGAAGGGTGTCAACATCGGGGTAAAATGTCCCCAAAACGCCGGTTTAAAATGTCCCCTAAACATCGCCTGAAATGTACCATTCCGTCCTAAAAACGGAGGTACACATTCATGCTCAATAAGGAGGATTTTGCCGTGATTGAGGCCTTAAAGAAACGAGGCGTTTACGTCAAGGACATTGCCCAGGAATTGGGTGTGTACCCCAAAACAGTCAGCCGGGCTATTCAGCGGGATAGTGCCCCGGCGCACAAAGCCAAACGACAAGGCAGCAAACTCGACCCGTACAAGGGGCGAGTAGACGAATTGTTAAGCGCTGGTGTTTGGAACGCGATGGTCATTTTTCGTGAAATCGAGGCCGAGGGTTATGACGGCAGCACCACGATTTTGCGCGAATACATCGCGCCGAAACGGGCGCTGAGAGCTGGTCGGGCCACCGGCGGTTCTTGCCTTTTAAGTTTTTAGTTTTTACAAATGCTTGCTGCGGGAAAAACAGACAGGCAAATTGCTGAAGAGTTACACCTGAGCGAACGAACGATTCGCCGTAAGCTCGCTGATTTGTACGAACGTTTAGGGGCCACAAACCGGGCAGAGGCAGCCTTCATAGCTGGGCAGCGTCAATTGCTTGGCCTGTATCAATAGAACGTAATGGGGTAATTGGGTAATTAAGTAATTGAGCAAAATTACCCAATTACAAAATTACCCAATTACATAATTCCCGGGCGGCTACTTCGCCGCCGCGTAATTGGCCGCTACCGCTTCCCAGTCCACCACGTTCCACCAGGCGTTGATGTAATCGGGGCGACGGTTTTGGTAATGCAGGTAGTAGGCGTGTTCCCACACGTCCAGCCCTAAGAGGGGCTTGTTGCCTTCCATAAGCGGCGTGTCCTGGTTGGGCGTGGAGCCAACCACCAGGTTGCCGCTGCCGTCCACGTACAGCCAGGCCCAGCCGGAGCCAAAGCGGGTGGCGGCGGCGTTGTTGAACTTTTCTTTGAAGGCGTCAAAGCTGCCAAAAGCGGCGTCAATGGCGCTGGCGAGTGCGCCGGAAGGTGCGCCGCCGCCATTGGGACTCATAATCGTCCAGAAGAGGTTGTGGTTGGCAAAACCGCCGCCATTGTTGCGCACGGCCGTGCGAATCCCTTCCGGCACTGCATTCAAATTGCCTAACAAATCTTCAATGCTCTTGGCCGCCAGGTCAGCGTGCCCTTCCAGCGCCTTGTTGAGGTTGGTGGTATAGGCGGCGTGATGTTTGCCGTGGTGAATTTCCATGGTGCGGGCATCTATGTGCGGCTCTAACGCATCAAAAGCATACGGAAGAGGGGGTAATTGAAAAGCCATAATTTTCACTCCTTTTGTTTGAAATATGGATTTTTGAAGCGGGTAAAATTGTGAACCAGATAGTTTATGCAGTCTGGTCAAAGGTAAGGACTACGATTTTGATTCTAGCCAGGGCATACCCCTTTGTCAACAAATGAGCGATTTGTGAGTTGGCCGGATGCGGATACAACATTGGCCGGATTTGACCTTGTGCGTAGAGAGGGCAATCTGGTAGAGTGATGGCCGTAGTAAAATCCTTATCGCTTCTTAGTTTCAGCAAACCATATGGAGATTAACCATGAACCAGAGATCACGGCAACAGAAAGCTCATATTTTGGGCTTGATGTTGTTAGCTCTTACCATTTTTGCATCTACAACGGCCGTTAGTGTTAGCGCTACTCTTGAAGGAATCAACTCGACTGCTCAAACAGATAAAGAGTGGCTGGTGTATTACGATCCCGACTATAATTTTACAATCGAGTACCCTGTTGATGGCTGGCAACCTGAAACAATATGGCACATTATAGATGCAAACTCTTATAATATCGCAAAGCGTACGATATTTTCCGCCCCACAAGCAAGGATTATTATTGACATTTGGGATGATCCTCAAGCGGATATAGTTGGTTGGGTATATGACTACCTACACCAGTCTCTGGTGGAGCAAGAGATAACGGTAAACGCTAAAATTGCCGGTTTTCCGGGTGTAGCTTTTGTCGAGAAAAATGAACAGGCGCCAACAGCTATTGGTATTGTCTTTAATAATAACGAACACTTTTTCCTGATCCAATATCTAATCGGCGATGGCGGTGACGGAATAAATACATACCGTCATCTGTTACAATCATTTACTCCTAAAACGGAAAATGGCAATGATTTAGCAGGAGAGTTTCTCTTTCCTTTGGATGTTCAGAGAGAAGCAACTAAAGAAGCCCATGCGCCATTGGTCAATACGTGCTGTGGTGTTACATCCAATAACAATCCATTCCCATGTGATAATGGTAACTGTACCTGGTGGGTGTGGTACAAAAAGTCTGGTGTTCCAATGACCGGAGATGCCTGGCGGTGGGGGTACCGGGTAAATCAAGGTCTTTACCCTGGATGGTACCTGGTTGAAGATCCTGTGGTTTACAATATTGCCTGGTGGGATAAAAGCACAGCTCGCCCAGGTGGACATGTTGCCTACGTTCAAGGTAAATCTGGTTATAATTCCTGGATTAACGTGAATGAAATGACTTGGCAAGGAAACCCTTGCGCTGAGGAGCCTGTAACCAGGATAATAGACCTACCGAGTGTAGGGGAACCAACAGGATATATTGTTAGGTATTAGATAACATAAGGTTTATATAGGTTTTCATAGGGGTGTTCTATAGACACCCCTAATTGTCTTGTCTGGGTCAAGCTTATATGCGTTATAAAATCTTCTGCGTGAACATCAACACTCCAGCTTGTCATGTGGTTGCCCTGGTTGCCTTACTAGTCATTGTTTTAAGCGCAGGTTGTCAAGAAACCAAACCAGATAATAATACTGATTCACCCAATACAATGGTTTTGTTACCGTCAACAACACCAGGATCGGTAACAACACCTGAAGTGTTTGATACATTGGCGCCTGTTATCTCCACCCCTCTAGAAAAAACAACTGTTACACCGGAACTGGGTCACATAACAGTAGTACCAACCGGTACAGTTGCTGTCATTGAGGAGGAATGGCTCAGATATGAAAATGGCGCGTATGGCTTTTCATTTACCTATCCCCCTGGTTGGATGCCTGTTGAATTGCCAAATAGAGTATCTATTACTCACCAAGGCTCGGCCATTGCTTTAAGGATTTGGGTCAAGCAACCGGCCGAAGACGTAACGATAGTGCGCACAGGTGTTCCTGCTGGCGATTTGGTGGAGAGGGGTATGGTCACTTTTCTAGGGCAAGAGTTGATCAAAAATGCCCTGGTTTATCAGGGTAAGGATAAGGCTGTTCTTTATAATAATGCAGGGGAGATCAGTGTCGGTGATCTTATTTTTGCAATTAGCCTGGAAAGCAATCGTTCTGATTATGAGTCTATTGCGATCCCCGAAAATGTTCAAGAACAGGCTGATAAAATTCTGGAATCCTTTGCTCTGACACGATAGTCACTCCTCTACTTTGTACACCATTCTTATCTTAACCACAAGTGTGATCATTGGTTTTTTGGGTTGCGCCAATTCTTTCTGAGCGGTTCTTGCCTTTTAAGTTTTTAGTTTTTACAAAACGCTTGACAGATTTGGGGAGGGGACTATATATTTGTGCGGTAATTGCTGTTTGTGTAGCATCTCTAAATGTAGTAAACAGGAGCAAACTGGGAGAGAGGAGCATGTCCCCAACCATTCGTGTATGTTTAGCCGATCATCACCGTCTGTTTCACCTGAGCATTGAAACAATCATCAAACAGAATGAGGATATGGTCTTTTCCGGCGGCGCAGCCAATGAGGAAGATGTCCTGAGACTTTGCCAGGTTCGTTGCCCATATCTCTTATTACTGGCCTTGAATGTACTTTCCCAACCAATAACAGGCTTCCTGGCAGCTTTGCAAACAAAGTGCCCGGAAATAAAAGTGATTGTTGTGCTGGCCTATGCTGACGAATCCTGCATTCGCACTTTACTGGAAAGAGGCGTTCACGGTTGCATTTTGAAAAGCGATACTCCAGAACACCTGGTAGAGGCCGTGCGCCGGGTGGTTGGGGGTGAAAGTTGGGTCAGCCCGCTTTTGCTAAACAAAGCCCTGGTTTCGCCATCACGTACTCCGCCCTTTTTTGCTTTGACTGACCAACAGAAAAAGATGCTGTTGTTGCTTGTTGCTGGAAAAACAGACAGGCAAATTGCTGAAGAGTTATACTTGGGCGAACGAACGATTCGCCGTAAGCTCGCTGATTTGTACGCACATTTAGGGGCCACAAACCGGGTAGAGGCAGCCTTCATAGCCGGACAACATCAATTGTTTGATCTACATCAATAATGGTTTTGAGCCTCATACGAGGGTTGACGATTCCGGGCGCTTTTGGTAGCATTGTCGCCATACGACAAAATTATGTCGTTTTGACAATTTCACAAACACAGGCGATGAAGGGGATATGCTGCCGGAACCATCCGGTGTCCAGAGAAGTGGCTTGGGTAAAAGAGACGCCCGCTGCAAGAGCCACCACCAGACCCGGCAGTGACACCCCGAAGCTGAACAGTGAACAGTGAGCGGTGAGCAGTGGAAAAACCGATTACCCAGTAGCTGAACCGGTTGACGGCCGTTACCCCGTCAGGCTCATTGAGCGAAAAGAGGTCTGCTTTGGCAGACAAATGGCGGTGGCACCACGAGGCAAAAGCCTCGTCCTCCAAGAAGAGGACGGGGCTTTTTTTATTTGTGATGCGTGACGAGTGATGCGTGACCAGGACCACTCACGCATCACTCGTCACTCGTCACGCATCACTAAATGGAGGTTGCTCATGCAAACAATTCGGACTGTGGAAGCGGCGGCCCACGTGGGGCAGCCGGTACGCCTGATGGGCTGGTTGTATAACCTGCGCCAGTTGGGCGGTGTAACGTTTATTGTGCTGCGCGACGGCTGGGGCACACTCCAGGCCGTGACGGAAAGCGAAGGTGACCTGGAACCATTGGCCGGACTGGCGCTGGAGTCGGTCATTGCCCTGGAAGGGGTTATGGTGGCTTCGCCGCAAGCGCCCGGCGGGGTGGAACTGCACCGGCCCAAAGTGGAAGTGATCACGGCCGTGACCGACCCCTCACCTTTCCCCCTCAATAAGCGCGAAATCAAGGCCGGTTTACCCGCTTTGCTGGATCATGCAGTGGTCGCCAACCGGCATCCGGCGCGGCAAGCCATTTTCCGCCTATCCGCCGGGGCCATGGCCGGATTCCGTAAAACGTTAACCGCCCACCACTTCACCGAAGTGCAATCACCCAAACTGGTGGCTTCAGCTACGGAAAGTGGGGCCAACGTGTTTGAACTGAAATACTTTGGTCGTCCGGCTTACCTGGCGCAAAGCCCACAATTTTACAAGCAGATCATGGTGGGGGTGTTTGGGCGCGTTTTTGAGGTGGGGCCGGTATTCCGCGCCGAGCCGCACGACACCACCCGCCACGCCAATGAATACGTCAGCCTGGATGTGGAGTTTGGTTTTATCGAAAACCATTTCACTGTCATGGGCATGGCGCGAGAAGTGATCGCCGGGATTATGCAGGAGTTAGCCTCACATTACCCGGCGGAACTGGCGCTGCTGGGAGCGCAATTGCCCACCGTGCTGCCGGAAATTCCACACATCCATTTTGCCGCCGCCCAAGAACTCATTCTCAAGCGGCACGGGGTGGATGTGCGCGGCGAGCCAGACCTGTCGCCGCAGGATGAGCGGTGGTTGGGTGAATGGGCGCAGCAGGAACATGGCAGCGACTTTTTATTTGTGACGGGGTATCCAATGGGCAAACGGCCGTTTTACACCCACCCCGATCCCGCCAACCCCGCCTATTCCAACTCCTTCGACCTGCTGTTCCGGGGCACGGAACTGATTACCGGTGGCCAGCGGCTGCACCGCTACGACGACTATCTGGCGGCGCTGGCAAAGGCCAATTTACCTGTGGCGCCGTTTGAAAGTTATCTGGAAGCGTTTCGCTATGGGATGCCGCCGCATGGTGGGTTTGCCATTGGCCTGGAACGGCTGCTGATGCAGCTCTTGGGGCTGCCGAACGTGCGCCTGGCCACGCTTTTCCCCCGCGACCAGAAACGGCTGACGCCATGAAATGGATACACGGATGGGCACGGATTTTTCTGTGTTCATCCGTCTTATCAACTCAATCTGTGGTCTATTTGTACGAGGGCTGGTCTGTTTTCAGCCAGTGGCGTAAGGAGAAAATGTGGGCTTTGAGTTCGTCCAGGCTGTCTACAAACGTGATGTGGGGGTAGTCGGCCAGGAGAGTGGCAATTTCGCCACGCAGTTGGCGACCGGCGTTAATGTAGGCCAGCAGGTGTGAGTAGGCGGTTTCGCCGATTTGCTGCCGTAAGGTCGCGTTATTTTGGAATTCGTCGCGTGTGCCCAACCCCAATGGGGCAAAGGTGCGCCCTTCGTTAAACCAGACAATGGTGACACGGCCGTGACAGGCATCATCCATAATCTCCATCATCGAAATCGCGGCAATCGTCGTGGGTGTAATCTCATACACCCGCAATCTGGCTTCCTCGCGCGCTTGTTTTTCGCGGGGGCCGTCAATTTCCCACACATAGTCACGGCCGTGTGTGGTAGGGTGTATCTGCGGGTCAAAATAAAACAGCCCCATCTCATCCAGCCAGGCCGCCAGTGGGTCCCGCCCCGGATTGCGGATCGGCCCCTCGGCCGTCTGGATATTGCAAGCGCCGCCAGTAAAAAGCGTCGGCCTTTGCCCCGCCTGCATCATTTCCGAAGTAACAAGTCGTGATTGAAGCGTAGCCATGCGTTTTTCCTGAAAATAGTCAAAGATTACGCGGATTTTACGCATTAAGGAAGAATCTGGACAATCTTTGATTCCCCTTTAGTTCTGCAATTTCACCAGGTGATACGCTTTGCGCCCTTTGCGCAGGACGAGGAATTGTCCGTCAATGCTGTTGTCGGTCGTTACCATTTGTCCCGACTCTTCCACCCGCTGGTTGTTCAAATAAATACCGCCGCCCTGAATGGCCCGACGGCCGTCCCCCTTTGAACTCGCCAGCCCACTGCTCACCAGCAAATCCACCACCGGCAGCCCTTCCCCACCCAGGTCGGTGCGGGCCACCTCGCTGGAGGGAACGTCGGCGAAAATGTCGCGGATGTCGGCTGCATCCAGCCCCTCCAGGTCGCCGCCAAAGAGGACGGCGGCGGCTTTTTCCGCTTTGTGTACGGCCGTGTCCCCATGCACCATGCGCGTCACATCCTGCGCCAGCCGCCGCTGCGCCTCGCGCTGCTCCGGCCGTTCAAACACCGCGTTTTCCAGTTCCGCAATTTCGTGCTGATCCCGCCAGGTGAAATACTTCAAATAATTGACCACATCCGCATCATTCGTGTTGTACCAGAACTGGTAAAAACGATACGGCGAGGTGCGTGCCGCTGAAAGCCAGGCATTGGTGCCCGCTGCCGTCTTGCCAAACTTCGTCCCATCTGCCTGTGTAATCAGCGGGAAGACCAGCGCGTGCGCCTTCGCCCCCTGTACCTTGCGGATCAGTTCCACGCCGGCCACAATGTTGCCCCATTGGTCACTGCCGCCCATCTGCATCACGCAGTGATGATGGGTAAACAGGTGCATAAAATCATACGCCTGCAACAACATGTAGCTAAACTCGGTGTAAGAAATGCCATCCTCCCGCGCCAGCCGCGACCGCACCGAATCCTTGGCCATCATGTAATTCACCGTAAAATGTTTGCCCACGTCCCGCAAAAATTCCAATAAATTAAGTTGTAGCAGCCAGTCGGCATTATTCATGATCCGCGCCGGATTGCTCTTCACCTCAAAATCCAGTACGCCGGCCAACTGCTGCTGAATGTTGGCCAGGTTGGCTTCCACTTCCTCGCGGGTAAGTAAATTGCGCTCATCGGAACGGCCGCTGGGGTCGCCCACCATACCTGTGCCCCCACCAGCCAGGGCAATGGGCGTATGCCCGAAACGCTGCAAACGGGCCAACGCCATCATCGGCACCAGGTGGCCGATGTGCAGGCTGTCCCCGGTGGGGTCAAAGCCGTTATAAATGGTGATCTTTTGTTTGGCCAATACCTCCGGCGCCTCTTCGGTATTGTCATACACAAAACCACGCCATTTGAGTTCTTCGTATGCGTTGTGGGTCACGGTGTCATTCTCCTTCGCTTCGTAACGCAAATTGGTAATTTGCGTGGGCAGGTTAGCAGCCTACCCTACAGTAAACAAAAAGACGCGGGTTTCAGGCCGCGTCTTGTCTGGTTCAGGTCATGCTGGCTGCCGGTTAATCAGGGGCAGCCACACACAGGCGTCGCGGCATTGAACGTGTGTCAGCATACCCATAATAATAACCGAAAAAACGCATTTTCATCATGGAGGAATGGTAGCACTACGACTGGTTTAAGTCAAAGCGTGGCTTGTTCGGCAGCAGCTTGCTCCAGCACCCGGCGGATCAGGTGGGGTGGCTGAGCGCCGCTGAAGGCGTAACGGCCGTTCACAATAAAAAACGGCACCCCACTAATCCCCTGCGCCCGTGCCCATTCCGCTTCCGCCAATACCTGCGCCAGCCCATCGTCCGCCTGCAATTGGGCGCGTATGGTAGCGGCGTCCAGGCCACATTCGGCGGCAATCGTTACCAGTTCATCCAGATCGCCAATGTCACGGCCGTGTTCAAAATAAGCCGCATACACCGCATCAATCACCACTTCCTTCTGCTCCGGCGGCGTCAGAGCAATCAACCGGTGAGACAACGTGGTATTGGGCGCTTTTTCAATCTGCTCAAAGTTAAAAACCAGCCCCACCTCCGCCCCCCGCTGCCGGGGCGCGTCAAAAAACTGTTCCAGCGGTATGCGGTTGCCCCCTTTCTGCCGCATGTAGGCGCGAAATTCAACCCCTTCTGGCGGAATGGCATCGTTCAAGAAAAACGTGTGGTATTCCACTGGCACGGGTTCAGGCCAATCGGCCAGCGCCAACTGCAAATGTTTCTTACCAATGCGGCACCAGGGGCAGGCCGTGTCGTGAAAAACGTCAATCTTCATGGTCTACCTATCGCAGCACAAAACTCTCGCGCCAGGCGTGGTTGCCGATGTATGCCAGCCAGCCCCGAATCGTTAAATCGCCCAATTCATTATGGCGCACGGTCTGGATGGGTGACACACCGGCCGCTTCTAACTGCTGCGCCAGTTGGATGGATTCCTGGCGCGTCTCAGCAAAGGCGCGCGCCAGGGCAGCCATATCTAGCTGTGCATCCGGGCGGTAGCCATCGTATTCATCCAGCGTCAATGGCTCGCCGAGGGCCACGCGCAGCCGGCTCTGGCTCCAGCGCTCAATGCCGATGATGTGCCGCGCCGCTTTCCGGTGGCTTTCGCTGTTGCTGGTGGATTCCATCCGGCTGGTCACTGTCTGCCCTGATTTCTCCAACTTCTCCGCCAACTGCGCCAGCGTATAGTTCCGCCCCATGCGCTCCGTAAACCAGCGCATAACCGAACCAATCATACCCATGACCTTCCTCCTGGTGGTAATGTGAAACGTGATGCGTGACGAGTTATGCATGACCAGAGAGACCACACGCATCACTCGTCACATGTCACGCCGAACCCCATGAAATCCTGTAGAGCCACTATCCTTTTGGTTACTATACCAAGAGCCACCAAAAAGGCTACCGTTACCAGAGGCAACGGCCGTCATTACAGCAAATGGGTGATTGACTTGTGCAAACCCTCCGGCAGTTCCTTTGTCCTCTTCCCGGTTATTCGGCTACAATCCTAGAGGAGTTGCGAGCCATGAACCGCGAATTTTTAACGGCCCCCGAATTATTCCCACCAACTACGCCATTGATCGGCCGTCAGTCAGAAATGACGGCGTTCACCGCTTATTTGCAGCAGCCAAACGGCCGTCTGCTGACGCTGACCGGCCCCGCCGGCTGTGGCAAAACCCGCCTGGCCTTACACACCGCCGCCGAACTTTCCCCCACCTTCGCCGATGGTCTCCTCTGGTGTGATCTGGCCCCGGTGACGGACGCGGCTTATGTGCCCCACGTGCTGGCGGCGCGGCTGGGCGTGAGCGAGCGGGATGACCAACCGCTCCTGGATTTGCTGGCTGAGTCTTTACACGGCCGTCACCTCCTCCTCATTCTCGACAATTGTGAACACCTGCTGGCGGCCGTCGCTGCTTTGGTACACAACCTGCGCCAACGCTGCCCCTGCCTGCATGTCTTACTCACCAGCCTCTACCCCACCGGACTGAACGGGGAAAAGGTATGGTCGCTCGCGCCCCTGGCGCTGCCGGAACCAACGGCAAGCCTGACCGCAGCGCAGGCCGCCGAATTTGACGCCGTGCGCCTGTTTGTAGAGCGGGCTACGGCCGTGCGGCCCGATTTTGCCCTGACAGAAGAGAATGTGGCGGCCGTTCTCGCCATTTGCCAGCGCGTAGATGGGCTGCCCCTGGCCATTGAACTGGCTGCCGCCCGTGTGCCGCTGCTGCCGCCGGTCGAAATCGCTGCCCGCCTGGATGTCGTCTTTACCCTGCTCAGCCGCCAGGTACCCGGCCAACTTTCCCGCCACCAGACGCTGCGGGCGATGATGGACTGGAGTTTCCACCTGCTGTCCGCCCCAGAACAACACACCTTGCGGCGGCTGGCT
>CAADGU010000564.1 GCA_900696625.1 uncultured Chloroflexota bacterium
ATGCGCCTGATTACCGACATTTTCGACTTTTGCGCCCGCGAAGTGCCCCATTGGAACACCATTTCGGTGTCGGGGTATCACATTCGGGAGGCGGGCAGCACGGCCGTGCAGGAGATCGCCTTTACGCTGGCAGACGGCATCACCTACGTGCAGGCGGCTATTAACGCCGGGCTGGACGTAGACCAGTTTGCCGATCAGATTTCCTTCTTCTTTAATGCCCACAACAATTTTCTGGAAGAGATCGCCAAATTCCGCGCCGCCCGCCGCCTGTGGGCCAAAATCATGCGGGAGCGATTTGGCGCGAAGAATCCCAAAAGCTGGCAGATGCGTTTCCACACGCAGACCGCCGGCAGCACCCTGACGGCGCAGCAGCCGGAAAACAATGTGGTGCGGGTGACCTTGCAGGCATTAGCGGCGGTGTTGGGAGGGACACAAAGTTTGCACACCAACGGCCGTGACGAAGCCCTGGCCCTACCCACCGCCGAAGCCGCCCAAATTGCCCTGCGCACCCAACAAATCATCGCCTACGAAAGCGGCGTCGGCGACACCATAGACCCATTGGCCGGTTCGTACTATATCGAGTACCTCACCGACGAATTAGAAAAACGGGCCGCCGACTACATCAAAATCATTGACGAGATGGGCGGCATGTTGACGGCCATTGAAACCGGCTACGTGCAGCGCGAAATTCAGGAAGCGGCCTACCAGTTCCAGCGCGCCCTGGAAGGCAAGCAGGAAACTGTGGTCGGCGTGAACCGGTTTGAGCAGCCGGATGAGCAATTGAATATCGAAATGATGAAACTCAACCCGGCCATGGAAGCGGCGCAGCGGGCGCATCTGGCCGAACTGCGCGCCGCCAGAGACAACGGCAAAGTGGCCGAACTGCGCGGCCATCTGGCGCAGGCGGCGGCATCGGCCGAAAATTTGATGCCGCTTTTTGTTGAGTGTGTGGAACATGACGTGACGCTGGGTGAAATTTGCCACACCTTGCGTGGCGTGTGGGGCGAGTATCAGCCGAATAGTGATTTGTAGTGGCTAGTGGCTGGTACAAGCAACCAGCCACTAGCCACCAGCCATTATTTACAGGAGCAGTCATGATCAAAAAAATCAGCCATATTGCCATTGTGGTACCTAGACTTGACCAGGCCACATCGTTTTGGGCAGAGGCGTTAGGATTGGATGTCAGCCACCAGGAACGTGTACCCGATCAGGGAGTGGATGTTGCTTTTATCCCGGTTGGGGAAAGTGATATTGAATTATTAGAGCCAATTGACCCCGCCAGCGGCGTAGCCCGTTACCTGGAAAAACGAGGGCCCGGCATGCACCACATTTGCTTTGAAGTAGAGGATATGGCAGCGATGTTGGCCCGTCTGAAAGCGGCCAACGTGCCCCTCATCAACGAAGAGCCAACCATCAGCGCCGATGGTAAAAAGATCGCCTTTGTACACCCGAAGGGGGCGAATGGGGTGTTGGTGGAGCTTTATGAGTTACCAACAACGACCGTACCCACCGAAACCAAAGAAGGGGTGCGGCAGCGGCTGCGCGACGGCCGTGAACTCTACACCACCGGCGCTAAAGCGTTCGTCTCTGGCATCCGGCACGGCCGTGAGGCAGACACATCACTAAAAAATGACGACTCTTTGGGAACTCAGGGGGTTGACAGGCCGTGATGCGTGATGCGTGACGAGTGATGCGTGACCAGAGAGACCACTCACTCGTCACATGTCACGCCAAACTCCATGAAATCCTGTAGAGCCATAGATGAATGTCACATTTTCACCATGACATCTGACACTATGATTTATCGCCATCTGGCATATTATTAGAGGTAGAAGCCGCCGTAACAAAGCAGGCGTGACGAGTCAAACACATAAATTAAGTGGTTTGACCTGGTGACGGCTCTGAGGAGCAGTCCCGGCAGCCAAAGGTAAGTGGTAGAGTTGTACTCTCCGACGGCGCTTTCAGACGGCTTCACTTAACAAATTTTTTATCGGGACGGGGCTAATATCCTGCCAGGGATATTGGGCCTAAGCCATGTCCACGGTGGCGGCCCTGGCGAGTTGTTGAATCGGGTTGTTGTAAAGCGGGCGCCCTGCCTGGTTTACTTCACAGGTTATACGTTTACTTCCATAGCAAGAGGTCGAGTGTAAAAGCTCGACCTCTTACCTTTTTCAGTGGTTGAGCGCCGCCAGTTCCTCTGTCACTATCCACACAATCAGGTCGTTTAAATCCGCCACACTGTAATTTGTTACAGCAAATGCCGGTTCGGCCGTAACATCATCAGAAGTGGCGGTGAGGAAGAGGAAACGGCCGTTTGTCACCTGTGCCAACTGCCGGAAAATATACTCTCCTTGCGCGTCCAGGCCGCTGCTGGCAAGGGGATAAATTTTGATGCCCTGGTTGGCTGCCTGCCGCAGGTGCGCGGCATAGTCCTCTTGATCCGGGTAATCCAGATGGGGTGGCGCGTCGGCAATCAAAAAGATCAGGCTGACGCCATTTTCCTGCCGCCAATCGGCGTCATGGAGGGCGCTGGCTAACCCGGCATGTAAATCTTCGGGGTAATCGCCGCCGCCACGCGCCTCAATGGTGGCTAAGGCCGCCAGAAATGGTTCCAACTCGGCCGTTAAGGGGAATGTATTGACCAGGAAGTCATCCCCGCGGTCGCGGTAGGTGACAAAACCAAAACGCACAGCGGGTCGGGCGGGCAAGGCGTTAATCTGCAAAGCAATGGCGATCATGTTGTCTTTTAGCTGGCGGATTTCGTCGTGCATACTGCCGGTGGCGTCTATCAAGAAGAGGATGTCCAGCGGCACGGCCGTGCCCCACTCTCTCTCCCCGGTGAATGCCAGCCGCCGGTTTTGCCCGGCCCCACCCACTGCCAGCGACATGGTAACGGTTTGCGCCCCGTTTACGGCCGTCACTGCATACGTTCCGGTCTGCGGGCCATAGATGCGCGGGAAAAAGAGGGCCGACCCATCGCTGTGGGTACGTAGGGATGTGACCGTTTCGCCGTTCACCGTTATATGCAGCGGAATGCCGGGCATGGGCTGGCCCAACGCATCCACCACCTGAATGATGTGCCGCTCGCTCACGTCCAGGCGAATCACATTTTCGGCTGTGTATGTTTGCAAATAGGCCAGATATTCTGCCCACTGTTGATTATCATCCACTTGCCCGGCCGCCAGGCGGCTGCTTGCCACCAGGGGAATGTCTACGGCCGTGCCCGCGCGAACGCCCTCCCCTTCACTGCCCGCCGCCGCCAATGGCGACAACCCACCGACTACCTTTGGCCCACTGGCTGGCGTCGGCAAGGGCACAGCATCACCCTCGCTGCCTCTGGAAAATGGGGAATCGCCCGGCTGTATTTGCTGCCCTTCGGCCGGCGCATCAATCTCCGGCGCTATCGTCACCGTTTCCACCACTACCCGCGTCACTTCAATTTCCTGTACCTGCCCTTCCACCTCCACCGTTTCGACCACCGTCTCCGTCACCACGCGGGTCACTTCCACCACCTGCGGCTGGCGCTGTGAACAGGCTGCCAGCATAAGCAGGCCCACCATGACAAACCAGAAACTCCACCAACTCACTTTTTTCCAGCGCATCAGATTTCCTCTCACTAATCGGTTGATGCTTCCGCAACGAGCGCGGTAACGGCCGTGCCTATATCATTCGGCATTGGCGCACCTGGCAGCAGCAGCACACGGCCGTTCCCCATCACCGCTACTTTTACCCAGTCTGCCGACTCGTCTGTTTGCAAGATGTAGAGGCGCATATTTTGGGCAACGGCCGTTGCCGCCAACGTCATCATCTCATCATCCGGCAGCGCCCCGTCCACCACCAACAAAATCAACCGGGGGGCGCTGTCTGGCCGCCAGCCGGGTAATTGCAGCCCGGCGGCCAACGCGGCGGGTAATGTGAAAACCGGTTGGGTTTGGGTTCCCGGGGCATCAGGTACGGCCGTGAAACCAGCCGCTCCCTCTGTAAAATCAAAAACCCCCGTGGGGCCGGCGTCACCATACAGAGCCAGCGCCAACCGGGCATTGGGGAACGCGGCTTGATTGACCACCGCATTCAGGTCTTCGCCCGTCAGCATCGTTGAGGGGGCAATCAGGAGAATGTCTGGCATCAGGGTGGCGGCATTGGCGCGGGTGGGCAAGGCCTTAACTCCGCTGATGGGCGTGGGCAGCATATCGCCTATTTTTTCACTGCCCGTGGCTTCCACATCGGTTGCCGTTTCCGGCTGCGCCTCTTGCTCGGTTATCGCCCCGCCACAAGCCGCCAAGACCAGGAGCAGGCATAGGGTCACGGCCGTGAACCGGCCACTATCTCTTCTCATACCTATCAGCATCATACCCTCCATCATACAGGATGTTTTCTAAACGCTCATCTAGTGCCATCAGTTCCCCAGGCTAAAAGGGCAAAAAGAGCCGTTTGTTGGTATACTCTTACCATGACGCAGCGGCAGGAGGCGCAGTCTGCCCTCAATGCAGGCACGGTCGTTGCCATACGCGGCAGTGTGGTAGACGCGCAATTTCCACAAATACTCCCTAAATTGTACCGGCGGTTAGTCGCCGACGGCCCCAACGGGCCAATTGTCATTGAAGTGGTGGCTCACCTGGATAAGCAGCGGGTGCGCGGTGTGGCGCTGACGCCAACCCAGGGGTTGGCACGGGGCACACCAATTATAGATGAAGCACGGCCGTTGCAAGTCCCAGTCGGGCAGCGCATTCTCGGCCGTATCTTCAACGTCTTCGGCGAAACTCTGGACAACCAGGAACCCATCACCGGTGGTGAATGGCGCGCCATCCACCAACCCGCCATCCCCCTGCACCAACGCTTCGTGCAATCCGAAATTTTTGCCACCGGCATCAAAGCTATAGACATACTGGCCCCCCTGGAACGCGGTGGCCGCGCCGGCTTATTTGGCGGCGCCGGCGTGGGCAAAACCGTTCTCATCACCGAACTCATCCACAACGTCGTCGGTCAATACGAAGGCGTTAGCCTCTTTTGTGGCATTGGCGAGCGCAGCCGCGAAGCCGAGGAACTGTACCGGGAAATGAAAGAGGCAGGCGTACTGGAAAACACCGTCATGATCTTCGGCCAGATGAACGAGCCACCTGGCGCGCGCTTCCGCGTGGGGCACGCCGCCCTGACGATGGCCGAATACTTCCGCGACGACGCCCAACAAGATGTACTGCTGCTGATTGACAACATCTTCCGCTTCATCCAGGCCGGATCAGAAGTGTCCGGGCTAATGGGGCAAATCCCTTCCCGCGTGGGCTACCAGCCCACGCTGGCTACCGAACTGGCCGAACTGCAAGAACGTATCTGCAACACCGCCACCGGCGCTATTACTTCTGTGCAGGCGGTGTATGTGCCCGCCGATGATTTTACAGACCCGGCAGCCATCCACACCTTTGGCTACCTGACGGCCTCCATCGTCCTTTCGCGCAAACGCGCCAGCGAAGGGCTGTACCCGGCCATAGACCCGCTGCAATCCGGCTCGAAGATGCTATCGC
>CAADGU010000565.1 GCA_900696625.1 uncultured Chloroflexota bacterium
GAACTAGAGAAGCCAGATGGCGTGATTGTGCAATTTGGCGGGCAAACGCCTATTAACCTGACGGCGGGGCTGGCAGCGGCGGGGGCGCCGATTTGGGGCACGCCGCCGGATAGCATTGATCTGGCCGAAGATCGCGGCCGTTTTGGTGACTTGCTGCGGGAATTGGAGATTGACCATCCGCAGTGGGGGCTGGCGCAGTCACAGGAGGAGGCGTTGGCGATTGTGAAACGGGTGGGGTATCCGGTGTTGGTACGGCCGTCGTTCGTCCTCGGTGGTCGCGCTATGGCCATTGCCTATGACGATGCCTCGCTGCTCAACTTCCTGGCCGAAGCCGCCCGCGTCTCCCCCGGCAACCCGGTGTTGATTGACCAGTTCATCGAAGATGCCTTTGAGGTAGATGTGGATGCGGTGTCCGATGGCGAAGATGTGGTTATCGCCGGGGTCATGCAGCACATTGAGGAGGCGGGTGTGCATTCCGGTGACAGCGCCTGTGTGCTGCCGCCTTACAAAATCAGCCTCTACCACCTGAGCATCATCCGCGATTACACCGAAAAGCTGGGCCGCGCCTTGCAGGTGAAGGGGCTGATGAACGTGCAGTTTGCCATCAAAGATGATGTAGTCTATGTGATTGAGGTCAATCCCCGCGCCAGCCGCACCGTGCCCTTTGTCAGCAAGGCCACCGGTGTGCCCATCGCCAAAATCGCCGCCCAGGTGCAGGCAGGCAAGACGCTGGCGGAACTCAATTTCCGGGATACGCCGGAAGTGGATGGCTTTTTTGTGAAGGAGGCGGTACTGCCCTTTAACAAACTGCCGGGGGCTGACCCGCGCCTCAGCCCGGAGATGCGCAGCACGGGGGAGGTGATGGGGCACGCGGCTCGTTTTGGGCACGCTTTTGCCAAGTCACAACTGGCGGCGGGAACCAGCCTGCCCACCGAAGGCAGTGTGTTGATTACGGTGAACGATTATGACAAAGGGGCGGCGATGAAGATCGCCCGCGATTTGCACCGGATGGGATTTACACTATATGCGACGGCGGGCACGGCCGTAGCCCTGAAACGCGCTGGGCTGCCGGTAATCGTGGTGCAAAAAGCAGGCCAGCCGGGCAAAACAACGGTAGATGTGATTAAAAACGGGGAGATTCACCTGCTGATCAATACCCCCTTAGGCCAGCAGGCGTATGCCGATCAGTCGGCCATGTATGCGGCAGCGATCCACCACAACGTGCCGCTGATCACCACACTCTCGGCGGCGCAGGCGGCCGTGAACGGCATTCGGGCGTTACGTGAGAAGGATTTGCAGGTGCGGAGTTTGCAGAAGCATCACGGCCGTAACCCGTAATCCGTAATCCGATCTTCTTTCGGGCTTCGGACATCTGACTTCGGCTTACGGCTCACGCCGGCACAGCCTCTTCATCCTCACTCCATTCATGCAGCACCACCATGCTGAAAATATCGGATTCGGTGATGATACCGGCCAGGCGACCGGTATTGTCCACCACCGGCAGGCCGCTGATGCGGTTTTCCAGCATCACCCGCGCCGCTTCGCCAATGGTAGCGTCTTCGTGAATGGTGGTGGGGTCGGGGGTCATAATTTTTTCGACTTTGAGTTGCGACAGCAGGTAGTTCAGTTCCCAAATGCTGAGGGAGGTAGCGGGGGAAGGCTGTGCGCCGCGCACGTCGCCAAGGGTGATAATGCCGGCGAGACGGCCGTCGCTGTACACTACCGGCAGCCGCCGAATTTCTTCATTCATCATAATCTGATGAGCTTCTGGTAAAGCCGTGTCTGGCGTAACAGTGATAATTTCTCGCGTCATCCAGTCGCGTACTAATTCTCGTTTCATGGCTGTTCATTCTCCTTATGCCAGGGTTCGGAAATAGGTTTATTTGCCTTTTAGTCTAGTTGTAGATCAGCGGATTGACAATTACGAAAGTCATCCAAACAGCATGATGAAATAACGAGTTGGGGGTGGTGGTCAGGCAGTGCCCGGCACAGGGCAGAACGTCTTTGGTAACCAGCATGGGTATACCCTGTGCCGGGCACTATCTCTTTAAAGGGGAAGACGCCGCCCGGAGGGGGTGGGCGGCGTCTTGGAGCAGAATAAGCTTTGTGTAAAGCGTGAAGAAGTTAAGCAATTTATAAGCGGGCAAACTTACAATGCTTCTGACAGTGGCGAGACTTGTCAGGTTTGCCAAACCTGACAGGTCTACATTCAGATAGGAAAGAACTTGCCTGCTTGCCCGGTCAAAGATAGGATCATGGTACCAGGTTGGCCGGGTGATCGCGGCCAGCAAACAGGCCGGGCCAAGAAGTTGGCTTCGCCCAGCTTGCTGGCTGAGGAAAGTCCGCACTCCACAGAGCACGGCGCCGGCTAACGGCCGGGCGGGGTAACCCGACGGCAAGTGCAACAGAGAGGTATATTGCCTGTTTCGGGCTCAGCCCGAAGCAGGTGAGGGTGAAACGGTGGTGTAAGAGACCACCGGCAGCGGCAGTAATGCGGCTGGCCAGGCAAACCCCGCCGGGAGCAAGACCAAGCAGGGTGGAAGGCGCACCGGGGAAGGCTCCGTCAGGAGCTTTCGCCGGTCGCCTACGGAGCGGCTCGTTCCGTCTGACATCCGGGTAGGTTGCTTGAGGGTGGCAGTAATGTCACTCCCAGATAGATGATCACCGGCGTCTGGTCACTGACCGGGCGTTACAGAATGCGGCTTATAGGCTGACCTGGTTTATTATCAATAGAAGTAAGCAGTAAGTAGCAGTCAGTGAGCAGTTGTTTATCGCTAACTGCTTACTGCTCACTGAACACTGGATTTAAGGAAAATGGTCATACATGTACTTTTTATCTGCCTGGGTAACATTTGCCGGTCGCCGATGGCGGAGGCGGTGTTTCAGCAGATGGTGAATGAGGCGGGTTTGCAGGAAAAGATTACGGTGGATTCGGCGGGGACTGGTTCGTGGCATGTGGGCGAGAGCGCCCATTCGGGAACGAGGCGGGTGTTGGCGCAGCATGGGATTCCTTATAACGGCCGTGCCCGCCAGATCACCGCCACTGACACCAAACACCCGAATACCTATCTGGTGGCGATGGATGAGGAGAATATGGCGGATTTGGCGGGGCGCTACGGCCGTTTGCCCAACCTCAGCCGCTTGCTCGACTATGCCCCCCAGTTACCGGAACGGGATGTACCCGACCCTTACTACACGGGCCGGTTTGAACACGTATACCAGTTGGTGACGGCCGGTTGCCAGGGTTTGCTGGCAACCATTCGAGCGGATCATGGGTTATAAAGGGGGAGAGATTGGAGATTAGGGCATCTCTAATCTCCAATCTCTAATCTTCTAAATCAAACGAGGCGAGTTCATGGAAGGAAACGAAGAACGTGACGTGATAGTGGTGGGGGCGGGACCGGCCGGGGCGATGACGGCTACCATTCTGGCGCAGAAGGGGCATGATGTCTTGTTGTTAGACCGGGCCTCTTTTCCCCGCGATAAAACATGCGGTGATGCGGTACCGGCGGGGGCTATCGAGCGGATGGTACATTATGGGATGAAAGAAAAAGTGGATACGGCCGTTGCCCGTGGCGAGTTCTACCCGCTCAAAAGTCTCAAGATCGTGTCGCCTAGAGCTTATGAAATCCAGGCGCCGTTGGAAAAAGGGCATGAAGGTTGTGACTCTTATGTGGCGCCCCGTATGTATTTTGACCATGTGATACAACAACATGCTATTGATTCCGGCGCTGAGTTTTGTGTAGCCCAGGCGAAAGAACCGATTGTGGAGAACGGTAAGGTGGTAGGTGTCCGGGCACAAACAAATGGCAGTGTAGCTGACTTACACGCCAGATTGGTGATAGGCGCGGATGGGGTTACGTCGGCAATAGCCCGGCGTTTGCGCCCCAAAACAGGGCAGCACGAAGACGAACACCGGGCTGTTGCCCTTAGAGCCTATATTGAAGACCTGGAAGAGATTCCCCACGAAGTGGAGTTTTACCTATATAAAGATATATTGCCTGGTTATGCCTGGATATTTCCCATTGGCAAAAATCGGGCAAATATCGGGCTGGGTATACGCCTGGATCAATTTCGCAAGCACAAGATGAATCTGGAAAAAATGTTGCAGGATTTTCTGCAAATGCCGGCTATCAAGCCCCGCTTGAAACAAGGCGGAAAGCTGCGTGATATAGCCACCTGGCAGCTTAATTTTGGCTCACAGGCGCGGATACAGCATGTTTTTGATGGTGCGTTACTGGTGGGAGATGCCGCCGGATTTATTAACCCCATTACCGGGGGTGGTATCCACAACTCGATCATTTCTGCCGAATTGGCAGCGCAGATTGCGCACGATGCCTTGATCAAAGGGGATACTTCTTACGAGGGGATGAAGAATTACGAACAGTTATGCCATGATGAATTATGGGAAAGTATGCAAACTTCCTATCGGATGCAGAATTGGTTTGTGCATTTTCCCGTGCTGGTGGATATTCTGGTCCGTTTTGGGCGGCAAAGTCAGGCGTTAACGCAAACGTTTTTGAGCAAACTTTAGCCCATACTGTAGGCCATTTGTTGAGCGGTGGTGATAAAATCGCCGATACGTGAGGCCAGTTCGTGAACCGGGGTATCTTTGGTGATGAGGTCGTTGGCGCCGGCCCGGAGACTGTTTTGCCGGGTCAGGTCGCGGTCATCGGCGGTATACATGAGGATGTACGGCCGTTCCTCTTTATACCGCCGCCTGATCTCCCGGCATACCTCCAGGCCATCCATGCCGGGCATCATCACATCTAGCAATATCAGGTCGGGCACATCTTCGTGAATGAGACGCAGCGCCTCTGTGCCGCTAACCGCACCCCTCACTACATACCCGGCATCTTCCAGGATGAGTTGGCAAAGCTGCACAAGCGAGATTTCATCATCTACTACCAGAACTTTGTTTGTTTGTGCCATGATCACATCCTTTTATACGCCAGGTTTTCTTGTTTGGTACGACACCTTTAGCCAATCTGCCTGCTAAAGCGGTTACTACACACTCGATTTGTATATAACAAAGAACCTCCGCCACCACATTGCCTGAAGAAGGCAACGGTTGAGGGAGGTTCAACACAATGTCATTGTTGATCTATGCAGTTCATTACAGACTGCGGGTACTCGAACGTTTGGTAACGAATTATTCAGAAGGACCAAAACTGCGCCGGGCATTCACATTCTGGGCTTGCGGGCCACGCCCACGGTCAACCAGTTCAAATTCCACACGATCCCCTTCATACAGGTTACGATATCCTTCGCCTTCAATGGCCGAATAGTGGACAAAAACCTCTTGGGTTCCGTCATCTGGGTTGATAAACCCATACCCTTTTAATCGGCTGAACCACTTGACGATTCCTGTTAATTTAGACATTCTTTTTTCCTCCACAACACTTGGTTTGTTTAAATAAATCGGCTGGCTGAATAGCGTTTGGGTAGGAAAGCACAACATAAAATGTCGTTGCCCTGAAAATTTCCAACTACCAACATGCTTGCCTGATTCCATCATGCTGAAATTAACGTATGCACAAATTAGCATTGACGAGGGGGGATGTCTATGAATGAGGCGTGAAAGGTTTTAAGGAGGTTTGGGGGGATTTTTGTCGCTCTGGAGACCTGACAGATTTCAAAAATATGTCAGGTCTGAACGGTTGGCCTGCTAATACCCTGAATGATCAACTGCCGGTGCAAGGTGTCGGTGAAGCCGACCTGGCGGGCGACTTCCAACGAGGCAGCATTATTGTCGGCGACCAGGTAGAGGGGGGTACGGCCGTTATTCAGCAAATGATTCGCCATCGCCGCTACCACACTACGGCCGTAGCCCTGCCGCCGGTAATCAGGATGGGTGTTCACCGACAGTTCGGCAAAGTGTGGCGTTTGCCAGTTCAAACCGGCCGATGCTACCAGGATATTGTCTCGCTGGCGATCTCGGATGACAAAACGCGGCAGCCCGTTGGCCCCCATATCCTGGCTGATCAAGACATTGATCAACGGCTCAAACCGGGTGTAGTGCAGCGACAACAGCAGATACGTCTCTACCGTCTGTACATCAAACAAGGCGGTGAGCAACGGCTCATACTGGTCAGGGACAGCCAGGATCACGGCCGTGTCCGGCGGGATGGCCTGGTGAATAATGGCGGCGCTGGTGGTCAAATCGGCCAGCGGCAGCCGCATCGTTGCCAACGGGCGGAACAAATCCATGCCGGTTTGGGATAAACAGACGTAGCCTTGAGCGCGGGGTGCGTCGGGGGGATACGGCCGTAGCGTCGTCTTGTTATCCCCGTGATAAAAAGCAAAATAACCGGCCATAGCATCGGCCGGGTTGTGTTCATCCAGCAAATGGCGGATGGCGCGGCGCTGCTCAACCAGATTCATCTTGCACCTGTACCAGCGCCTCTAGCGCGATGCGTATCGCCGCTTCTGTTGCCTGCCGCGCTTCTTCACGGTGCGGGTCAAACGTACTCATATCCTCTTTGGTGTGCAGCACATTGCCATCGGCAGCCAGAATGGCCCCTGTTTTTATCTGGCGCAGGCTGCCCACCTGGAAGAGCGCGGCACATTCCATTTCTACGGCCAACACACGCGCGGCGGCCATCGTTTCATAAACGGGCGCAGCGGGCAGCGGCAGGCCGCCGTAAAAGGCATCACGGGTGAGTACAAAGCCGGTATGCACCGGCTGCGCGGCCCCTCTGGCGGCCTGCCGCAGCGCCACCACCACGTCCACATCGGCGGCGGCAGGATAACCGGGGGGGACGACTTCACGGCCGTAGCCCGTATGATCCACCGCCCCCGTCACCACCACCAGTTGCCCTGCCTGCACCTCTGGCCGAATGCCACCGCACGTGCCCACGCGAATAATGATCCTGGCCCCGGCGACAATCAGTTCTTCAAAGGCAATGGCCGCGCCTGGCGCGCCAATGCCATGTGAACAAACGGTGACGGTACGGCCGTGATACATCCCCTGATACGAGCGATACTCCCGCCATTCCGCCAGCAAGGTGGCCGCATCCAGTAGTGCGGCAACGGCCGTGGCCCTGGCTGGATCGCCACATACCAACACCGCACCACTGACGCTACCAACTTCTAATCTGGTATGAGGTAATAATTTCTGCATCATACTCCTGTTTCTACTTGTCATAATGTTTCGCTAAAAAGTATACTGCGTATTAACTTCTTGTCCACTTTTCAGCAACACGCTATCAGCGACAGGCTACGCCAAATTTTGTAATTTTCCCAATTACCTCAAAAATGGGGTCTGTTTTTGCACATAAGTAGGGTAATCCCCCATTCATACATGACGACTTCTGCGACATTATAGCAAACGTAATTGGCACACAGAAAAGCAAATAGCTGAGATGTGTTGATAACAACTTTCAAATCAAAAATCAAGTCGAATCAAAAGGAGAACATAAAATGAACTTAATTATCTGGTTAATCGTTGGTGGTATTCTTGGCTGGCTGGCCAGCCTGGTTATGGGCACCGATAGACAGCAAGGTTTGATCCTCAATATCCTCGTTGGCATTGGTGGTGCGTTGGTGGCAGGTTTTGTATTGACCCCTTTATTAGGGATCGGCACTATCAACCAGAACGATTTTAGTTTTGCCGGGCTGGTAGTCTCGTTTGTGGGCGCCCTTATTTTGCTGGCGGTCGTCAACCTTTTCCGCCGGGGGAGCGTGCGCTAATATAAACAAAGGGTGACTCTGCCATAAGAGAGAACAGGCGTACTGCAAGTGACTGTAATTTTCACTGTGGCAAGCTATACTATAGAAAACAGCCCCATCTGATGGGGCTGTTTTCTATGGTTTAAAAAAGTTCTTATCAGGAGTCTCATCATGACTATTGCGGACATCAAATATCTCATCATTCAATCCTTCAAAGAGTGGCAGGCGGATAAAGCCTCACGCCTGGCAGCCGCACTGGCCTATTACACCGTTTTTTCTATTCCCCCATTGCTCACCATAGCGCTGGCTATTGCCGGTCAGTTGTTTGGCCGCGAGGCCGCCCGTGAGGAGTTAATGCAGCAAAGCAAAGCGCTGGTAGGTGAAACAGGCGCTCAAGCCATACAACAAATCGTGGAAAATGCCAGCCAACCAGAGGCCAGTTCCATAGCCGCCATTATTGGCGTTGCTGTGCTGCTATTTGGCGCTTCTGGTGTTTTTCTTCAGCTACAGGACGCCATGAATACTATTTGGAATGTTGAAACGGATCCAGACCGGGGCATCATAGGAACTCTCAAAGACCGCTTCCTATCCTTTTCAATGGTGGTAGGGGTTGGCTTTTTGCTGCTGGTCTCTTTAGTCATCAGTTCGACGCTGTCCTCGTTGAATAATTTTATACAGGGGGCAGGTCTGCAAGTGCTGGCTATAGGCCCCCTGGCGCAGTTGTTGAATTTAGCGCTTTCCTTCACCGTTATCACCATATTATTTGCTTTAATTTTCAAAGTTATTCCTGACATTAAGATCGCGTGGCGTGATGTATGGGTTGGGGCTGTGGCTACCGCATTGTTATTTAGCATTGGTGAATGGGCCTTAAGCTATTATTTGGCTAATATGGCTCCAGAATCTACCTATGGTGCGGCCGGCTCTCTCATCGTCCTTTTGCTTTGGGTTTATTATTCGGCGCAGATTTTATTTCTAGGAGCAGAGTTTACGCAGGTATACGCCCACAAATTTGGCTCTTACACTTCTGTGGCGGGAGCGGGCGAGGTGGCCTTAGTAGCAACGGAGCCTTTAGAAGAGCGGATTCTCAATGAAGAGCCAGAAACAAGAGAACAACAGACTGAAAGGGTTGAACCATCCCCACTGATGCAGAGGATGGCGACGTTCCAGCAATATATGATCCTGACTCTGGCTGTCCCTGTAGCCATCTGGCAATTTCTGCGCCGCTCCTGGCAGGGCGGCCGGCAGTAAGTGGGCGCCAAACTTACTTACAGGCACGCCTACAGGCGCGCCATCTGTCGCCGCAACTGTCGCGCGGCAATTAGGAAGAATAGGAGGCTAAATAGGAGTAAGGCCACGTAAAGAACCATATCGCCTGGTTGCCCTCGTAACATGATGTTTTGCAACAAGTCCGTGCCATAAGTGGCGGGCAGGAGCCAGGAAATCACGCGCACCGGCTCCCACAATCGGTACAATGGCAGAAAAAAACCGCTGAAGAAAATGCTGGCCAACAAGATGATCATGGCATATTGAATGGCCTGACTATTGGTTTGGGCGGCCAGCGAGATGATAAAGCCAATGCCCAATGATACGCTCAATACACCGGCTATGGTTAGGGCGTAGTTGCCCCAACTGCCCAGCATGGGCATACCCATACCCCAGATAACCAGGCCGGTGAGGATGGCGCCTAACACGGCCGTTAACAAAAAAAAGCTGATATATTTGCCCAACAGGGTTTCTAACGCCGACACCGGCGCTGCCTGCAAGAATTCGAGCGTCCCTCCCCTTCTTTCGCCCACGATGGAGAGACAGGCCATGGTAATGGCAATGTGCTGTAGCAGCAGAGAGATCACCGCCGGTATATAAAAATGCGTGGGATCGAGCCGCTGTAAACCCACACTGAGTGTTTCGCTGCGAAAGGGAGCAACCAACACCTGCGAATCTATCTCCTGAAATTGGGTCAACAGCGTGTCAAATTCGGTCAGGTCCCTTTCTACCTGTTCCGCCAGGGCTATCTCTTGGGATAGATCGGTATCATCGGCCTCCATAGCGACAAGGGTATCTAAATTGTCCTGGATAGATTCCAGGCGGCTGTGGAGCGTGGCTGCCGGGAGGGCGACGTTTGTGTCTCCGGTGGCTGCCAGGTTTGCAAACAACAACAGGCTGGAGCCGGCCGCCAGAGAGAGGAGGCCCATATCTTGCTGAAGGAGTACGGCCGTTTCCTGACCCAAGGCGCCATTCCCCCTTTCCAGTTCCTGGCGCACAGTGGTGGCCTTCACTTTGGCTTCACTAACTGATTCTTGCCACTGGGCCGACTCCCGTTTTGTCTCTTCTAAAGCTGCCAACAAAACCTGTTTGTTAATGGCTTCGGCGACGCGATCCCCCAATACCTGGATGTAGGCCACCTCGAAGGGATCAACTTCGGCGTGGTAGAGAGAAAACAGCGATTGTTCGTTATTTTCCCATTCAACCATGGGGTTCAAGGGCGCCACCACCACCAGGTCTACATTTCCCTCCCGTAATTGACTGGTGGCATTGGTGGCGTCAGTTGTAATTCCTAAAAATTCAATGCGATTGGTGAATGAAGCCGTATATTGCTCCACCAGACCGAGAATGGGGCTGCCTTCGGGGACAATGACAAGCGTGCGTAATGTACGCGGTGTATCACGATAACCAATCCCAAATATCAGCAAAATAAGAAAAGGCCCCAGGATGAGGCTGAAAAGCAGGCGGGGTTGGCGGACAATGGTCAGCACTTCTTTGCGCACAAAGGCGAATATACGGATCAAGGAGGAGAAAAAGGAATTAAACATGGGCTGTTTCCTTTTCAATTAACTCTACAAAGATGTCGTCAAAGGGCAGCACATATTCGCTGGCCGACTCCACCGCTATCTCTTGTTCCTGGCACCATTCCAACAGCAGCGGCAAAGCGGTGCTGGCTTCTTCAACAATGATCTGCAACGTACTCTCCGGAAGCCGTGACACACGGCCGTTTAGCACAAAAGGTTGTTCGCCCAGTTGCCGCAGCAAGGTGTAGGCCACTTCCTCCTGGGTACGCAAATGTAGGACGTCACCGCCCTGAACGCGCCGCCGCAGCGCCTCTGGCGTATCTATGGCAATCAGGCGACCGTTGTTCATCACACCGACATAGTCACAATAAGCGGCTTCACCCACATACTGCGTGGTCACAAACAACGTGTGCCCCATCTGTTGCAGCTCTACAAAATGGTCCCAGAACTTGCGCCGCAGTACCGGATCAATCCCCGTCGTTGGTTCATCTAAAAACAGGAGGGAGGGTTTGTGTACCAGAGCGGCTGCCAGACTGAGCCGTCGCTGCATACCGCCAGAAAGCTGGTTCGCCCGCTTCCCCACATGCTCCTCCAGATTCACAAGCTGCAACAACTCATGTAGCTGTTTGTGACGACGCAGCGGCACACCATACAGGGAGGCGGCAAAATTGAGATTTTCCCAAACGGTCAGATCCGGGTAAAGCACAAACATCTGCGGCATGTAACCAATCTTCCCTTGTTCTTGCCGATTGAATGCGTGTGGCGCGGTGTTAAAAACACGAGCGGACCCACTGGTGGGTTCGTAAATGCCGAGAAGCAGTCGTACTGTGGTGGTTTTGCCACAACCACTAGGGCCGATGAAACCGAAGATGCTGCCGGCGGGAATTTCCAGGTTTAATTGATCAACGGCCGTTTGTTCGCCGAATTTTTTGGTCAGGTTTGTTGTCTCAATGACGAGAACGTTGTCCATAATCCCTCCTTACGGTGTGGTTTTAGTGCAGCATACCCCCACTTTTATTCCCGACCATGTACAGAGGAACAGGGCAAGGTATAGGAAAGGATATATTTTTCGGCTGGGGCAATTTTTGACGGCCGTACCACACCCCGCTACAATCTCCGCCGTGATTGGCTACCGGAGAACATCTATGAGCATCGTATGGCACATCGGCACACGCAGCACAGGCGGGAAATTGGCCCGCCCGACATGCGTTGGCGTCTGTTCTCCGGTTAGCGTTGGCCGCACACGGCCGTAAACAAAACCCGCGCACCGTTCAACAACCCGCCCCGCATGTGACCCACATGTGGGGCTTTTTATTTCGGAGATTGAGAGATTAGGAGATTAGGAGAATTTCGGCGCTGATAATCTCTCAATCTCCAAATCTCCTGATCTCAAAGTACCATGAACCAACTCACTTCCATCCGTCCCTACTGGCAGCTTTTGTCCACCTACCTGCGCCCGCAGCGGAGGCGCGTGATGGCGCTGGCTGCTTTTGTGGTTATTGGCATTGGCCTGCAACTGGCGAATCCGCAAATTGTCGCATTTTTCATTGATACCGCGTCCAGTAACACGGCCGTGCCCGGCACATCGGCCTACGCCGCCGGATTGCAAAAGCTGTTTGGCGCGGCGGCCATTTTCATCAGCATTGCATTGGTGCGGCAGGTGGTGAACATCACGGCCGTGTACATTGGCGAAAATGTTGCCTGGACGGCCACCAACGCCCTGCGCGCCGACCTGGCGCTGCACTGCCTGCGGTTGGACATGGCCTTCCACAAAACGCACAAACCGGGTGAACTCATCGAGCGCGTGGATGGCGATGTGAACCAGCTCGCCAACTTCTTCTCCCAACTCATCATCCAGATGACCAGCAATCTGCTGCTGCTCGGTGGCGTGTTGATTTTGCTCTTTCTGGCGGATTGGCGCGTGGGGGTGTCCATTACGGCCGTACTCATCCTGGGCGGTGTGGCGCTGCGTTTCTTTGGCAAACGGGCCACCCCCCGCTGGCAAAAGCTGCGCGAAGCCGACGCCAGCCTCTTTGGCTCGTTGGAAGAGTGGCTGAGCGGTGCGGAAACCATCCGCTCGTCCGGGGCGGTGGCCCACATCATGGGCAAACTGCTGCGGCTGGCCCGCGACCGCTGGCGGGCGATGAACAGCGCCATGCGCGCCAACGTCTGGGTGATGCAAACGCCCACCTTTATCTTTGCCCTGGCCTATGGCTGCGCCCATCTGTTTGGCGCCAGCCTGTACGAGCAGGGCATTATGACCATCGGCGGCGTGTATCTCATTTTCTACTACATTGACCTGATCAAAGACCCACTCTGGCGCATCAACCGGCAGGTGGAAGATTTACAGCGCGCCGGGGCCAGTGTTAACCGCATTGTGGAACTGTGGGCGCAGCAGCCCACCCTGACGGACGGGCCAGGTGTGGATTTTCCAGCCGGCCCGCTGGCGGTGGAATTTGTCAACGTTTCTTTTTATTACGCCGATGACCCGGACACGGCCGTACTCGACAACATCAACTTCTCCCTGACCCCCGGCACCATTCTGGGC
>CAADGU010000566.1 GCA_900696625.1 uncultured Chloroflexota bacterium
ATATCCGGGCCATCGGGTGTCATCGCCACCGTTACCATCTCAATACCCAATTTTTCCAGCAGGGAAAAGTGGCGGTCATACCCCGGCACGGTCACGATCATTTTCGGCTTGTCTGGGGCCCACGGCCGTGGGCTGTCTTTCAGGCCACGCAGCATGGCCCACATCAGCGTATTGGCCATCAGCTCCAGGCTGGCATTGTTCCAAACCACCATCTCCTCCGGCTGCGCATCCAACACCGTAGCAAAGAGGGCGCGCGCCTCCGGCAGCCCGGCCACGCCGCCGGGATAATTGCGAATATCAATGCCACCCGGCGTCACCAGCGTGTCTTCATTCACAACGGTCAGCATCTCATTTGAAAGGTCAAAATCGGCATCGCTAGGCTGGCCGCGCTGCATGTTTAGCTTAAGGCCAAGCCTTTTATAAGCGTCATACTGTTCCTGGTAAGCGTGTAAATCGGTCACATTCATCTCTCCAATCAGGGATAATAAAGACCCTAAGGGTTTGTCCTTTTGTCATTCGTCTATGCGAGGCCAAACCCTTAGGGTCTTTCGCTACCCTATTCTACCTCAGACAACCCAAAGCAACCTGCGGCAAATTGCACAAATGGGAAAGAGTAGTGATTGGAGATTGGGGATTAGAAATTGGGTTCTTTGGGAACTCAGGGGGTTGACAGGCCCCTTCGACAAGCTCAGGGCAGGCTGTGATGCGTGACCAGAGAGACCACACGCATCACTCATCACATGTCACGCCGAACCCCATGAAATCCTGTAGAGCCCCAATCTCCAATCTTTATAACAACAGCCCTGGATCGTAATGTTCCAGGATAGAACCGCCCATGAATTCGCGCAAAATGGAGTCGCCGGGAATGTGGGCACGGAGGTCGGGAGGCAGGGGGTCGAACCATTGCAAAAAGGCACGCAGGCGGTTGGCTTCAATGCGTTCGGGGGCGTCTGGTTCCACTTGCAGCAGCAGCGGTTCGGCAAAGGGTTTGAGCGCGGCCAGTTCATACACCAGGGCGGAGTTAAAAAAGACATCGGCGTTGCTTTGGTAGGGGAAGATGTGTCGCTTTTCGCCGCGCCGTACACTGGGCCAACGGGCAATGGTGTCAGCGGCGGTATAGCCGCGATGGGTGGCGTCACGCACGATGCGGCGCAGCAGGCGCGTGTCGGTGGTGGGGATGCGGTTGTGTTTGTCCAGGTTGAGTTGGGTGAAGGCGGAGATGAAGATGCGGTAGATGGCTTCCGGGGGCACGTTTTGCACCAACCGCGGATTGAGGCCGTGAATGCCCTCGATGAGGATGATGTGTTCCGGGCCGATGGTCAGTGGTTCGCCTTCTTCACGGCGACCGGTGTGGAAGTTAAAGCGGGGCTGGATAATGGTTTCCCCTTGCAGCAGTTGGCGCATTTGTTGTTGGAAGAAGGCTATGTCTACGGCTTCAATGGCTTCAAAGTCATAGGCGCCGGTTTCATCACGGGGGGTTAGCTCCCGATTGACAAAGTAGTTGTCCATGCCAATGGTAACGGGGCGAATGCCCCGCGCCAGCAGTTGGATGGCCAGGCGTTTGCTGAAGGTGGTTTTACCGGCGGAGGTGGGGCCGGAGATGAGAACAATGCGCACGGACGAGCGGCGCACGGCCGTATGCCGTTCGTGCGAACCTCGTTCGACAATCTCGTTGGCAATACGGTTCAACTGGCGCTGATGCAATGCTTCGGATACCAGGATGGCTTGCAGAATACGGCCGTCTTGCAATGTCTCGTTTAGCGCGGACACCTTCGGCACACCGATGAGGGCCAGCCATTGGGAGTACTCTTGAAAGACACGAGCCAGCACCGGCTCATCCTCAAATGGTTGCAGCACGTCCGGTTGGTGGCGGCGGGGGAATTGGAGGATAAAACCCTTGTTGTACGGCCGTAAATCAAACAGTTCCAAATAAGCGGTGCGTGGGGCCATAAAGCCATGAAAATAATCCCGTTCGCCGTTTAGTTCATACAGTGTCAGATAGTCCTTACGCCGTTTGGCAAATAGTTGCGCCTTTTCTTCGTCCCCCCAATCGCGGAACAGTTGCAGCGCCTCATCCAGCGGCACACGCACCTGGCTAATGGGCAGGTCAGCCTCCACCAACTGGCGCATCCGGGTTTTAAGGGCGTCCAGGTCAGTCTGCGTAGCCCGCACACCGTCAAACTCACAATAGTAGCCGCCAAAAGGCATGGAGTGCATGATGGTGATGGTGTAGGCCGGGAACAATTCGGCGGCAGCCACCACCATGAGGAAGGTGAGCGAGCGGCGATAGATACGCGATCCATCCGAGTCGGCGGTGGTAATGGGGACGAGATCGGCGTCGGTTTGCAAGGGGATAGAGAGTTCACGCAGGCGGCGATTCATCAACACGGCGACAGTACGGCCGTTGCCCGACCGATCCCATTCGGCGGCCCGCACAAAGGCTTCAATGGGCGTACCGACCGGCGCTTCAAAGGCACGGCCGTCGGGGAACCGGGCCTGGATGGTTTGACGAGGAGTGGTGGGGATGGGGGTTGTCATAGGGAGTGATTGGGTAATTAGGTAATTAGGTAATTGGGTAATTACAGAATTACAGAATTACTCAATTACCATCTTCAAATAAGTAGTCGTCAATCAATGCGATGCTTTGCGGCACGGCCGTTTGTAATATCGCCTGAATCTCCGCCATCGGCAGTTTGCCAAAGAGGTGTTCGTCCATCCAGGCGGGGTCGTGCAAGGCGGCGGCAAATTCGGCCGGGGAGAGGCCCAATCGCCCGGCGTAGATTGCCACCGTTTGGGATGGCGCGCCGGGAGTTAACTGCCCGGTGAGCAGTTCCCGCCACTGAATCAGGAGGGCATCGGTGGCAAAGGGCAGCCAATGGTCGGGTTGGGCGTGGGCGAGGGTGGTCACGGCCGTGTCCGGCAGTTCCGCCCGCGCCAACGAATCCAGGTAAGTGAGCAGGATGAAATGAATCAGGCGGCGCTGTTTGGGTGGCCCCAAATGCTCAGCATAGAAAAAATAGGGCCAGGCAATCTGGCGCAGCCAGATAAGGTCATACAACAAATGGGCACAATAGGCAGCAACAAAGACCCGCTGCCCGGCGGCCATTTGCCGGGGGTGGGCCAACTGGGGAAATTGCGTCCACAACTGTTGATAAGCGTCCGCGGGCGGCAGCGGCGGCAAATCATAAAAATGGGTGGTAGGGCGGGGCAGATCGCTGATGGCATTAATGTCTGGCGCGACGCTGCCCAGGTAGAAGGCAGGCCATTCAGCAGTGAGGGTGGCGGCCAGACGGCCGCTGTCCAGACGGCCGTGACCGTTGGCGGCGGCTTTGCGGCGGATTTGTTCGGCGATGTGCAGATGCATGAACGGTGTGGGCATGGGAATTAGAGATGAGGCGATTAAGAGATTGAGAGATTGGCAATCTCCTAATCTCTCAATCTCCTAATCTCATTTCTTAACGGTCGGAAATCGTGCAATTAGACGGCGCAAACCAGCGGGTGCTGGCCTGGCCGCGCAGGCGATCCAGCGTGGGCAAACAGGCCATGAGTACGTGCGGGCTGTTATCGGTCGTTTTGACGCCCTCGGTTAACGGCCGTACCTGTGGGTACAAATCCAGATCACTGGCCTGGTTTACGGCCATGGCAGCCAACCCGCTGTTGACCGGTTGGGCTAAAACAACAGGCACCGCGTAGGCCACCACATAATAGGCTTTCCCGGCGGCATCAACGGAACGGTAGATAATGTGTTTGCCCAATAAATGCAGCCCAGATTGGGGCTGGCTGCCCAATATCAACAACGGTTCGGCAGGCACATGCCCCCTGGTGATTTCCACGGCAATCGTCCACTGGGTGGCAATGTCGGGGGATTGGCCGGTGCGGGCAGCTACGGCACGGCCGTAATTGTCCAACACACGGCTGGCATAGGCGCGGGGCACCCGGTTATTGGCCTGCATCCAACCGCCGCTGTAAGCGGCTAACGCAGCATACACATCGCCCCCAGATTGGCGCACCACCTCGGCCAGAATACCTACACCCCAACGCAAGTTGACCGCCGGGTTTTGCAGATCATCGGCCGATGGGCGCCACTCCAGGCCAGGGCCGGTGGGCATGACACCCATCAATCCCACCGCACCCGCTTCACTAACCAGATCGACACGGCCGTTTGACTCTTCTTTGATAACGGCGGCAATGAAGTCTGGGTCCAACCCATACACATCCGCCAGAACGGCAATATGGGCCGACCACTGCTGAATGTTTGGCCCCCAAACGGGCGAGAGGATAGGGGGCTGGGCCTGGGCAGCGGCTTCCGGGCGCGCCCCGACTGCCTGCACAACCGCCAGCAGCGCCAACAGGCAGCCGGTTAACAAAATAAGAGCGGGTTTAGGTCGTTTCATGTGACCGGTAATCGGTGATCGGTAATCGGAAGTTGGACTTCGGACAACGTGTGTTAAAGAAAATCAAAGCTCTCGGTGGCTGGCGGAATGAGCCACCAGCTAACGGCAGCATTGGCCAAGGGGGCGGGCAGGCGTGACGGCCGTTCTATTTTTTGTGGTGTAGTCACAGTTTCATCGGGCAGGTAAACGGCCGTTAACAACCGTCCGTCGGCTACCGGCGACTGTTTGCTGGTGTAGGCATAACAAGGCAGCCGCACATACAATTCCAATGCCCGCACAAAACATTGCGTTTCGGTGCCATCAGGATCAAAACCAAAAACCTCGGTGCGGGGGAAACGGTGGCCTTCCTCCTCCAACCAGGCATATACATCCAGACCGCGCTTTTCAATACCCCAATCATCCTTCACTACCGCCGGGAGGATGTGATCTTCCGGCCCCTGCACGACGACGGCAAAACAAAGATAGAGCGAGGTGTCTGTTGGCGCTTCCGGGGTGGGGTTGGTGAGCAACAGGGCGTGACGGCCGTTGACCTCCATGATCTGTCCCTGTACATGCTGCAAGATGAGTTTCATAACCCACAACTTACCAGAATTACCAGGGGGAGGCAAGTGGAAAGTGGCAGGTAGCAGGTGGAAAGTGGTAGGTAGGGAATCTCTTGCCACCTGCCACTTGCAACTTGCACAGTTCCCCCCGCCTGTCTATCATTGCGCCCTATGAAAGCACTTGTTTTTCACCAACATGGCGATTTAGATCAGGTAACGGTGGCCGATATTCCCGAACCGGAAATTGGGCCAGATGAGGTGTTACTGTCCGTGCAGGCGGCGGCGCTGAACCGGCTGGACTTGTGGGTGTTGGCCGGTTGGCCGGCGCTGAAATTGAAACTGCCACACGTGATGGGCAGCGACGGCGCCGGCGTGGTGGCACAAGTTGGGACCAATGTGACCCGCTTCCAGCCCGGCGACCGGGTGGCCGTAAACCCCACCCTCTGGAACCCGGACGACTATTTTGCCCGCATTGGCCGGGATAACATGACGGACGGGCATAGCATCATCGGCGAACATGTGGATGGGTTTGCGGCGGAGTATATCGCCTTACCGGCCCGCAACCTGGTGAAAATGCCCGATCACGTCTCCTTTGCCGAGGCAGCAGCGGCTTCGCTGGTGTTTGTTACGGCCTGGCATTCGCTCATCGCGCGCGGCGGCCTGCAAGCGGGGGAGACGGTACTGATTGTGGGCGCGGGCGGCGGCGTCAACACGGCTTCCATTCAGATTGCGAAGCTGGCAGGGGCGGGCTGCATTTACGTGGTTGGCGCCAGCGAAGAGAAGCTGGCGCTGGCCCGGCAGTTGGGCGCGGACGTGACCATTAACCGGCAAGAAGAAGATTGGGGCAAGGCGCTCTTCAAATTGACAAATCGGCTGGGGGTGGATGTGGTGGTGGACAATGTGGGCGCGGCCACGTATCACACATCGCTGCGGGCGCTGAAACGAGGCGGGCGGCTGTTGACGGTGGGCAATACCAGCGGCGCAAAGTTTGAGTTTGATAACCGGCTGATGTTTGGCAAACACCTGAGTATCATCGGCAGCACCATGGGTACCCACACGGATTATGAAAAGGTGATGGGGATGGTGTTCGACGGCCGTCTCCGCCCCATTATTGATACCATCTACCCGCTTAAAGAAGGGCTGACCGCTTTACAACGGCTGCAAACGGGGGATGTGATGGGGAAACTGGTATTGGCAGTAGGCAGTAAGCAGTGAACCGTGCTGAACCCTCACTGCTAACTGCTCACTGCTAACTGCGCCACTTCCCCTCCTACCACCCGCCGCAACTCCGCCACCGTCAATTTCATCAGGGCATTGATGTCGCCGCCGCCGCCGTAGATGTGGGGGTGGGGGAGTGAAAGGACGGCCGTTTCTACCACTGTGCGAATCGGCTGTACATAGCCAAACGGGGGCACCGACCCGGCCACGTAACCGGTAATGGCCAACACCTCATCCGGCCCGGCAATTTTCACCCGCCGCCGCGACATACCCAGATAATCGGCCAGCAATTTGTAATTCAGCCGCGCCAACCCGCTGGCAATGACCACCACCGGCTCTTTGTCGGCCAGAAACAGCACCGATTTGATGATTTGCTCCGGCAACACGCCCAACGCCAGAGCCGCCGCTTCCACAGTGGGCGTTTCTACTTCCAGAAACAAAATTTCGGCGTCAATCTGGTTTTGGGTGATGTATTGCTGGAGATTGGTGGCGTTCATAAAATGCCTGTTTTGTGGTCATTGCCTATTTCAGTGTCAGAGAAAACTTGAAAACGGTATAATTACCGTCAGAATTGATGGCAAAGGAGTCGAAGAATGATAAATGAAACAGTGGTCTTGACAAAATTGCGAAATCTGCCTGAAAAACAACAAAAAGAATTGTTGGATTTTCTTGAGTTTCTTGAATACAAATCTTTGACTTCACGCGCTGGGCAAACCATCCCGCAGGCAACGCTTGCAGTTGCCGCCCAAGCACTATTAGCTGATTACGAGTCAGACGAGGAACTGACGGTTTTTACAGCTTTAGATGGTGAGGCATTCCATGCATAGGGGTGAAGTCTGGCTGATCAACTTAGACCCCACCGTTGGTTCGGAAATTCGTAAAACGCGCCCTGCTATCATCGTCAACGATGACGCCATAGGTATTCTTCCTCTCAAAGTCATTGTGCCCATCACCGATTGGAAAGAACATTACAGCATTGCGCCCTGGATGGTTCGAGTTAAACCAGATCAGATGAACGGGCTGCAAAAGCTGTCCGCTGCTGATGCGTTTCAGGTCAGGTCGGTCTCTCAAGAACGATTTATCCGCAAACTGGGCAACCTCCCTGTAGAGACAATGGATGCCATTGGCAAATCACTGGCAGTGGTTTTGAGCCTTTTAACCTGATCAGCCCTGCTTCCCGTGAGAAATTAGTATGAGTCAACTAATCAGCCATATCAATACAAACAACCCCGACTATAAGCGTAATTTTGCCCATAATCAGGCATTGGCCACGCAATTACATGAACGGCAGCAAGAGGTAGCAACGGCACGGCCGTCGCGCACCATCGAACGCCACCGGGAACGGGGCAAACTGCTCGTCCACGAACGCATAGACGCCATCCTGGACGAGGGCAGTCCCTTCCTGGAACTATCGCCGCTGGCGGCCTGGGAAATGCACGAGGGCGAAGCGCCGGGCGCGGGCATTGTCACCGGGATCGGCCGTATTCAAGATTTGGAGTGCCTGATCATCGCCAACGACCCCACCGTGAAAGGCGGCACCTACTTCCCGGAAACGGTCAAAAAACATCTGCGCGCCCAGACCATTGCCGAAGAAAACTGCCTGCCCACCATTTACCTGGTGGATTCCGGCGGCGCGTTTTTGCATTTGCAGGCGGATGTGTTTCCCGACAAGGAGCATTTCGGCCGCATCTTCTACAACATCGCCCGCATGTCCGGTAAGGGGATCACCCAGATTGCGGCCGTGTTGGGAAGCTGCACCGCCGGCGGCGCATACATCCCGGCTATGTGCGATGAAACCATCATCGTCAAGAACAACGGCACCATCTTCCTGGGCGGCCCGCCGCTGGTGAAAGCGGCTACCGGCGAAGAAGTAACGGCCGAAGAGCTAGGCGGCGCGGACGTACATACCCGGCTCTCCGGCGTAGCCGACCATTTTGCCGAGGATGAACATGAGGCGCTGGCCCAGGTGCGGCAGATTGTGGCCCACCTGAACCGGCACAAAACGATGCCGGTGGTGATGCAAGAGCCGGAAGAACCGGCCTATGATCCGCAAGAGTTATATGGCGTCATCCCCGCCGACCAGCGCACCCAATATGATGTGCGCGAGGTGATTGCCCGGCTGGTGGATGGCAGCCGCCTGCATGAGTTTAAGGTACGGTATGGGCCGCAGGTGGTGTGTGGGTTTGCCCACATCATGGGCATTCCGGTGGGCATTGTGGCCAATAATGGTCTGCTGTTTAGCGAATCGGCGTTGAAGGCCACGCACTTTATTCAGCTATGCGGGCAGCGGGGTACGCCGCTGCTGTTTCTGCAAAACATTGCCGGCTTTATGGTGGGCAAACAGTATGAAAATGGGGGGATTGCCAAAGATGGGGCGAAGATGGTCACGGCCGTGAGCAACGTCAACGTGCCCCGCATCACCCTGCTGCACGGGGCCAGCCACGGCGCGGGCAATTATGGCATGAGCGGCCGGGCGTATGACCCCCGTTTCCTCTTTAGCTGGCCCAACAGCCGCATCAGCGTGATGAGCGGCGAAGCGGCGGCGGGCGTCTTGTGGACGGTGGGGCAGGCGTCGGCGCTGCGCGGCGTGTCCAACCCCACCCCAGAACAGATTGCCGCCGCCGAAGCCGAATTCAAACGCCCCATCCTGGCCCAATATGAACATGAAAGCAGTCCCTACTTTGCCACCGCCCGCCTGTGGGATGACGGCATCCTCGACCCGGCGCAAACGCGCACGGCGCTGGGGCTGGCCTTCGCCATCACCCTCAACGCGCCGCTGCCGGCTGACCGCTATGGCACATTCCGTATGTAACTGCCACGTGCCTACCATACAATCGGTGTATGACTACCAGCCCGTTCCGCCCGCCATTGCCCAAATTGCCCCGGACGGCCGTCTCACCCCCCGCCAACTTGCCCGCGACCAGATTGCCCAACTGGCGCAGAAATATAAGGCCATTCCAGAGGCCGAACGGCCGTCTCTGACCGAAGCCAACGTCCTGCGCCAATTTATTTCCCCATGTCTTCTCGCCCAGGCTGACCGGGCCATATCAGAAGGGTGCGCCGATTTCTTGTTGAGGAGTCGGGCACGCCCACGTGCCCGTCCGCACGTGGGTGTGCGAGCTCCTCTCTGGTATCAACGAAAACTCCGCACATCCATACCAGAATTCCTTCTCGAAATTTCCTGCCGGTCATGCTACAATGTTTGACATAAGCGAAAATCGGTGTAACTTGTGTAATTCGTAACAATTTGCAGGAGAGACAAAAATGGACCAGGTATTAGCAGAGGCAATCGCCGCCACCCGCGCCAATGACAAACGCAAAGCCCAACTCTTGCTGGCAAACAACCTCAAAGAAAACCCGGAAAGCGTGCAATCCTGGTACTTGCTCAGTATGCTGGTAGATTCCAAAGAGAAACAGGCGCTTTATCTGGGCAAGGCGTTGGCGCTGGACCCCCACCACCCCAAAGCCCAGGAACGGCTGACCCGGCTGCAAACGGCCGAAACCATCACCTTCTCCGACGAACCGCTGGACTTTCTGGCGCAGTCAGAAGGCGTCACCCTGCCCAACTGGTTGGCCGGGGACGCCGGGGCGCTGCAACTGGATAAAATGGGGGTGCGGACCGCCCCTGGTGTGGTGGCAGAGGAGGAAGCGGAAGTCACGGCCGTAGACCCCGCCATCGCCAAAGAGGTACCCGACTGGCTACAAGAAGACATCAGCCCCACCTGGGTCTCCCAGGAACCACCCACCCAGGTATCCCCCTTCCCCGCCGCAGAAAAAGCGCCGGCCAAACCCGCCCCCGCTGCCAAAGCCAAACCCACCCCCCGCAAAAAACCGGCGGCCAAAAAAACCCGCACCAAAAAACAAAAAGCCTCCCAACTCAATCTGGTCATGGGCATACTGGTTGTGTTCTTCATGCTCATCGCTTTGTACCTGGTTTATCTGGTTTTTGTTCAGTAATTGGGTAATTGAGTAATTGGGTAATTGAGCAATTACCCAATTACTCAATTACTTCTACATGATCCCCACCGAAGTAAGGGTTGCCCTATTGCCCATTTGTGTATATAGTCTCTGGCATGGCAGAACTTGGGCAGATTCAGGCCCACCTCACCACCGATACCGGCCTTGTCCGGGAACATAATGAGGATTACATCGCCTGTCGGGAGCCAGTTGATCCCCAAGACATTCAACAAAACGGTTGGATTTACCTGGTAGCCGATGGCGTTGGCGGCGCGGATGCGGGCGAGGTGGCCAGCCACTTTGCCAGCGAACGTATGATCGCCCACTTTGTGGAAAATCATCAGGAACCGGATTGGGGCCGTCGTTTGCTGGATGCCATGCAGGCCGCCAACAGCGACCTGCGCCAGCTTGTAGCTGAACGAAACAATAACAGCCGCATGGCCACCACGATGGTCACGGCCGTATTAAAAGAAAATCAGGTCTTTATCGGCAATGTCGGCGACAGCCGGGCTTATCATTGGCGAAATGGACACATACAACAAATTACAAGAGACCAGAGTCTGGTCGCCAAACTGTTGGAAGAAGGGGCCATTACCGAGGCCGAAGCAGAAGTGCATCCCCGCAAAAACGTCATCCTTTACAGCCTGGGGTCGGAAAACAAACCCAAGATCGAGCTGTTTACGCTGACGCTGCTGCTGGGAGACATCATCCTGCTTTGTTCCGATGGCCTGACGCGCCACGTCAGCGACAGGGAAATGAACGAAACCCTGGGCAAAGAAACGCCAGATGTGGCCGCAGAATTGCTAACGCAAATGGCGCGGCAGCGCGGCGGCGAGGATAACATTTCCGTAGTGGTTATCCAGTATGGGCAGGCAAACGGCAAAAGGATGGGAGACACGGCCGTCACCCGCCCCCAGGCCGCCATTGCCCAACCACACCGCTCCTTCCTATGGCTTTACACCGGATTCCTGGCCGTTTTTATGATTGTGTTGATATTTATCGCCTGGCTCGCATTGCGCGTATAAAGCAGATGCCAACCCCCTCCCCATACAGATGGTGACGGCCGTATCTGCTCTGACTTGCCGGTAAAGACCACTTTTATTGAAAACATTTTTATATGAGGCTGTTAACGTGATGCGTGACGAGTGACGTGTGATACACGTCACGCATCACGGCCTCCAGGAGAACCTATGCATCCAAAAGTACGCATCATTCCATTAGGGGGATGTGGCGAAATCGGCAAGAACATGACCGTTATCGAGTATGACGATGAAATCGTCGTCGTTGACGCCGGCATCATGTTTCCCGAAAACGACATGCTTGGCGTAGACGCCATCATCCCCGATTATTCCTATCTCAAAGACCGGCTGGATAACATCCTGGCCGTTCTCATCACCCATGGGCACGAAGACCACATCGGCGCCATTGCCCACGTGATGCAAGACATCAAAGCGCCTATCTATGCCACCCCCCTCACGGCCGGCCTCACCGAAGTGAAGCTGCGCCAGGGTGGGCTGCAAAACCAGATTGAAATACACACCATCGAAGCCGGTGACAAATTCCACCTGGGCCGCCACTTCACCATCGAACCCTTCCACGTGGCCCACAGCATCCCTGACTGCGTCGGCTTCGGCATCACCACCCCCGCCGGGTTGATTGTGCATACCGGCGACTACAAATTTGACCATACACCGTCCGATGGTTGGCCGCCAGACTTCGCCAAACTGGCCGAATTCTCGGCGCGTGGGGTGTTGGCCCTGCTGGCCGATAGCACCAATGCCGACCGCCCCGGCTGGACAAAATCAGAAAAAGAGATTGACAAAGCCTTCGACGACCTGTTTCGCAATGCCCAGGGGCGGATTATCGTCGCCACCTTTGCCTCGCTCATCTCCCGCATCCAGCAGGTAGCCAATATGTGCGTCAAACACGGCCGTTACCTGGCCGTCACCGGGCGCTCTATGCGCGACAACGTCAAAATTGCGCAGCGCCTCGGCTACCTGGAAATTGACGAGGCCACACTCATTGACATCGAAGACGCCACCTCCCTGCCGCCACACCGCGTGGCCATCATGGCCACCGGTTCCCAGGGCGAACCATCGGCCGTCATGGGCAAACTGGCGCGTGGCCGCCACAACCGGCTACAAATCCAGGAAGGGGACACCGTTGTCTTTTCCGCCCATGCCATCCCTGGCAACGAAGAACTGGTCTACCGCACCATCAACCAACTGCTGCGCCGTGGCGCCAACGTGCTGTACGAAGGCATCGCCAACGTCCACGTTTCCGGCCATGCCAGCCAGGAAGAGATGAAATTGATGATCAATCTGGTGCGCCCCCAATATCTGGTGCCCCTCCACGGCGAACTGCGTCACCTGAAACAACATGCCGTCATGGCCCAAGAATTGGGTATCTCCCGTGAAAACATCGCCGTCATCGAAAATGGCACGCCCCTGGAACTGAGCCAGGATAAATTGACGATTATGCCCCGGCTGAAAGGCGGCTACATTTTTGTGGATGGGGCCAGCGTGGGCGAAGTGGATTGGCCGCTGCTGCGCGACCGCGAACTGCTATCGCAGGGTGGCGTATTCTTTGCCTTCCTGACGTTGAACGGCAACGGCGCCATGAGCGGCGAACCGGAAATTCTGTCACGCGGCTTCCTGGACGTGCGCGATGGCGCGGAAATTGTGGACGGTGCGAAGGAAACGATAGACCGGGTGATTAAGCTGCACAAAGAAAACGGCAGCGGCAAACTTAGCACCAAAATTGAGGATAGCCTGTCACGTTACCTGTATTCCGAAACGGGGCGACGGCCGTTGGTGCAGGTTATCATCAAGTAAACCGGTTTGTAGTGGATTCATCGCCTCTTTGTCTTTACGGCGATAAATCGCCTACTACAAACAAAAAGGGTGGTCACAGATTTGTGACCACCCTTTTTTGTTGTTATGGGGTGGGCGTGGCCGTCGGCAACGGCCGTTCCACATCCGGCGGTGGCAGCGTGGGTGTGGCCTCCGGCGGCGGCGACCATGGCGTCGGCGTCGGCGTAAACGGTGGCAGCGTCGGCGTCACCAGCGGCGGCTGCGTAGCCAACAGCCCAGGAGTGGGCGTACCGGTCGGCAGCACCGGCTCCGGCGTCTGGCGCGGCCCATACTGCGGCTGCCCGCTCAGCCCTTCGATGATGGCCCCCGATACGGTGATGTTCACCGGGCCAAAGTTGTTATTGTGTTCATTCGGGCATTCGTTGACATGCCGGTCCGTATCCACCTGCGCCCATAGCTGGTGCGCGCCGCCGCCAAAGATGTAAGAAGCCTCAAAGGTGCGACTGGCACCGGCGGTCATATCCGCGCCCTGCACACCCCAGGCAATGTCCCCCACCAGGTACGGCTGCGGCGTCCGGTCTACGTAGAAGTCCAGGAAGAAGTTATTGCCAAAAGGCACATTTTGTGAACCCTGGTTGCGAATGGTGACGTACACCGTCGCCGGTTGGCCGGAGATGGGGGCCGCCGGTACCACCTGAATCTGGGTGACGATCAGGTCAATGTTGGTGGGCGGCGCGCAAGGCGTAGATGTTGGTGTGGGCGTCACCGGGGTCGAAGTGGGCGTGGGCGGTGGGGTGTCACCGGGACGCAGGATGATGGGCAGATAGATAGTGGGCGGCGTTACATCCACTTCGATGGTGGTGATGTCTCTGGCAATGTCTTGGATGTCGCTGTCAGAGAGGGACACGGCCGTAACCGTGGTCACATCCACCATGCCATCCGTCGCCGTACCGGGAACCGTCACCCGCACCACCACGTTGGCCGTCTGGCCGGGCGTCAGACGAATAATGGTACCTGAAGCCGGCACCGTCACCACCGTCCAGCCCTGGCTAGACACGGCCGTGACCACATAATCATCCGTCACCGTGCCCGTATTGGTCATCTGGTGAATGTACTGCACCGTCGCTCCTGGCGTCGCTGTGCCCGTATTGTCCGGTTCCAACAAAACGCCCAACGTGCCAGAAACACCGCTGACAAAGGTGGTATCAATGGCGTTATCGGTGGCGGTGGGGTCGGTGATGGACACGGCCGTGACCGTCATCACATCCGTCGTCGTCATCACCGCCGCCGGAATAATGAGCGTGGCCGTAATCTGCCGGGACGCGCCTGCGGCCAGCGTCACCGGCAGCGGATCAGGCGTCGGCCAGCCGTTACTGCTCTCAGTGGTTAGTGTAAACGTGTCAGTCACGCTGCCCGTGTTCGTCACCCAGTGCGTGTACAAGACCGTATCACCGGCATTGGCCGTGCTGGTATTGTCCGGCTCAATGATGACGCCATAATCCGCATCACCCAATACCGTGGTGGTGTCTACGGCCGTGTCAAAGACATCCGCATCCGTTTGTGACCGGGCCAGCACCGTAGCCACATCGCTGCTGCCGCCGCCCGCTCCTGCCGGGATGGTGGTTGTCACCTGCACGCTGGCTGCTTCCCCGGCGCTGAGGATGATGGACAATGGCGAGACGCCCACCACCCATCCATTGGCCGACGTGACGGTCAGCAGGAATTGTTCGGCAATGTCGCCGGTATTGGTGATGGTGTGCAGGTACGTGAGCGTATCACCGGGATTACCCGAACCGGCGCGGTCGGGATCAATGAGTACGCCCAACGTGCCCGGCGTGCCGCTGACGTTGGTTGTGTCAATGGCCTGCGCCGTGGCCGTGGGGCTAATGACGGACGCGGCCGTCACCGTCATAATTTCGGTGCGGCCGGCCGCGCCTATGGGCACTTCTAGCGCCACCGTCAATTCTGTGCCCGCGCCGGGCGACAGGGTGAAGGTACCGGGTGGCGGTGTGGTCGGCCAGCCATTTTCGGTCACGGCCGTGATCACAAATTCATCGGTGCCATTGCCCGTGTTCGTCAGCCAGTGCGTGTAGACGATGGTCGTGCCGGGGTCGGCCACACCGGTCTGGTCGGGAACCAGGATCAGGCTGTGTATTTGCCGGATGCGGGTTTCGTCTACGGCCGTGTCCAGCACATTCGGATTGCTGCGCGACCGGGCGGTAACGGTGGTGAAATTGGGCGCATCGGGCACGGCGTCCGGCGGCACAACTACCTCCACCAGCACCTCAGCCGATTCACCCAGGCCCAATGTCACAAAATCCGGAATCACGGTCGTCGTCCAGGTGAGTGTGTTCACATAGCTCAGATCAAACGTCTCCGCCCCGTTGCCGGTGTTGGTGACGGTATGGGTGAAGGTCACAACCGTGTCCGGGTCGGTGATGATCAGATTGTCCGGTTCGATGATAACGCCGGCCAGGACGAGGACGGTGGTGGTGTCTACGGCCGTGGCCTGCACCGATGGATCCACGGCGGCCGTCGCCGTTATGGAGGCCACATGCGTCAGGCCGCCGCTGCCGGGCGGCGCGGTCACTGTCACTGTCACCGGTACGGTTTGCGCCGGGGCCAGATTCACGCTGGCCGGTTCTACCGTCACCGGCCAGCCAGCCGGGACGCCGCTGATGGACAGATCGGCGGTGGTGGTCACATTGCCGGTGTTCTGCAGGGTGTGGAAGTAGACGGCCGTGCTGTCATCCGGTATCGTTTGTGTTTGCGTCATTGGCAGGAGCTGCAAACCAGCCGCTTCCAACACCGTCGTCGTGTCCGTCAGCGTGTCGGTAACAACGATACCCAACGTATTCAAAGAACGCGCCTCCACCTGAACCGTGTGGATGACGGTAGGCGGCGTGCCCGGCGGCGGCGTCACGCTGACCGTAAAGGTCATCGTCTCGCCTGCCAGTAGGAAAGCGGTCTGCGTGGGCACAAGACCAATGGCCCAACCGGCCGGATTTTCGGCGAGGACGGAGAGGGCAAAGCGATCAATGCCGCTGCCCGTGTTTGTCAGCGTGTGGCTGTAGACGATGGGCACGTTAGGCGCTGTGTCCCCGCTCTCGTCGGCGGCGATGTCCACGCCCGGATCAAAGCGGACGGTGGTGGTATCGGTAGCCGTGGCCGTCAAAGCATAGTTATCCGAGGAGGCGGTGATGAGGGAGCGCAGGATGGCGCCGGGCATATCGCCGGTGATAACCAGGGTGACGGTAACGCTTTGTGTGGTAGTCAACGGGCCGGTGTTCGCCGGGGTCAGGCTCACCTCCCAAGTGCCACCAGGCGTCACCTCTTCGTTAAGCACGGTGAGGGTGTAACTGTCTTCCGGGTCACCCGTGTTCGTCAGCACGTGTTCGTAGGTGTAGGGCTGCCCGGCGGTGATCACGGCCGTAGCCGTCACCGGCAGCAGCGTAAACGATGGCACTTGCAACCGTTCATCCGCGCCAATGTCAATGGTTGGCCCCAGGATGCGTGGCTGCATGTCATAATCCACGCCCCAATCACGCGAGGTCAATTCCGTCCCGGCGTCTTTGGCCGGGGAAGCGGCGGAGAGGTGGAAGTAAACATCCAGGAAGCCGGGTTCGGCCGTGAAGCTGTTGGTACCGGTGACGAAGTTGGTGTCGTTGAGCCAGTAGAGGCTGTAATCTTCGGTGATCACGGCCGTAGTCGTGATAAAGATCGCGCTGCCGGGCGTGGCGGCTTCATTTTCGCTGAAGATGTTGTTGAGGGCGCTGAAAATGGCATCATCGCCGCCGTAAACGGCCCCGCCCGCACCGGCGCCATTGCCGACAAAGGTGTTGTTTTCCAGGACGGCCGTGACCCCCTCCAGGTAAACGCCGCCGCCGGCATTGCTGCTGGTGGCTGCGTCGCCGTTTCCGGCAAAGACGGAACTGTTCACCGCCAGTTGGCCGCCGCTCTGGTAGAGGCCGCCGCCCAGACTGGCGGCATTGTCCAGGAAGAAAGTGGCCGTCACGGTCAGGCTGCTGTCCACGTTGTAAACGCCGCCGCCATAGAGCGGCGCGCCGAACTGCGCCGCCGCATTGCCATTTTCAATGAACAGGCCGCTCAGCGTCACCGTGATGCCGGGCATGATGGCAATCACCCGCCGCACGCCCTGGCCGTCCAGCCGCGTCGTCTGGGTGATGGGGTACTGAGTGGTGAAATCATCCAGGGTGCTGTAACCGCCATAGATGTGGACCGACTTGTTGATAAAGACATTTTGCGTAAACGTCTCAATGCCTATCGGCTCTGACGAAAAGTCGGTATACGTGCCCTGGGCGACGAAGATGTCATCGCCCGGTTCGGCGGCGTAGATGGCGTGGTTAATAGTGCCACACGGAATGGCCGGCACGCGGCAGTTATTATTTATGTCCTGCCCGCCGGGGGCTACATATCGCGGCCCCAGTTCGCCCAGGATGAGGATGTCGTTTTGCACTGCGCCGGTATTGAGGGGATCGTCCACCTGTATGGCCACCACGCCGGGGTTGGCTACCTCGCCACGTAAGGCCGTGTCCAGGATGGTCACTTGCAGCACCACATCCCTGGTCTGGTTGCTGGCCAGCGTGGCCTGGGTCAGGGTGACGGGTACACCGTTTTCCAGCAGCACGGCGCTGGCGTGGCGCAGACCGGCGCTGGGCAGGATGTTGAAGGTGTGCGTCTCATTGCCGATATTTTCCACCGTGTGGTTGAAGGTGAGAACGTCGCCGGGTTGGGCGGCGGCGGTGTAGGGTGGGTAAACGATGACGCCAGAAACCAGGCCAACATAGGTGGTGGCTCGCCCTTCGTTAACACGGTCCGGCTTGCTTTGTGACCGGCATTGAATGGTAGAGAGGTCGAACTGCCCGTTTTGGGCGTCCGCGGGCACATCAACGGTCAGGGTGATAGGCTGGTTCTCGTTCCAGTTCATGTTTACAAAGGTCTGCACATTACCACCTTCCAGGTTGCCCCATGCGGCGCTGCTGGTCAGGGAAATGACGATGGTGTCTATGAACCCATGCCGGTTGTCGCTGGGTGGGTAGGGGTAACCGGTGTTGGTAACCAGGAAGTTGTAGGTGACGGTAGTGCCGGGCACGGCCGTTTGCTGCTGCGGCGTAGGCGTGACGGTGCAGCCGAAATCTTTCCACCACTCAATGGCGCCCACATCCGAAGCGCGGGTAGCCAGGTGTTCCGTGCCGCCGTCAGGCCGGATGACCAGGCGGGCATCAAAGTCAATGGGGTAAAAGCCGCCGCCGGGTACCGGTACGCCGGGGTCTAGCAGCGCCGGGTCGGCCCGGTCAATGACCGGGGAGTTAATCGGCGGGAAGACGGGGTAGAAGCCGCGCAGATCGGGGTCGCCATTGACCGGGTTTGTGCCCACACCTTCAGTAGAGCCATTGTTGAAGAAGTTGTTATAGGCCAGGATGGGGCCGAGGCCGCCGGGTGTACTCAGGCCACTGCCGCCGGGGTTGGCCGGGGCCAGGTTGCTGTCTATGATGGTACTGTTGAGGATGAAGCCGGTGGCCTCGGCACGGATGCCGCCGCCATGCCCGGTTTGGGCCGCGTTTTCGGTGATGGTGGTGTGGTACACCTCCAGGTTAGCGCCGGTATTAAAGAGAGCGCCGCCGCTGGTCACGGCCGTGTTGCTGTAAAACAACCCGTTGATGATGCGCAATTCGTTAGCCGTGTTGGCAATGCCGCCACCGTTAGCCCCGGCATCGTTGACGTAAAAGGCCACATCGGTAATGCCCAGCGCGCCGCTGTTATAGAGGCCGCCACCGCTGCCGCTGGCAACGTTACCCTCGTAGAAGAGAGGCACAACCAGGATGATGGCGCCGCTCTCGTTTTCCTCCACATGCGCCGGAATACATTCACCAATGGTGGAGCCGGTGATGTAATTCTGGCGCACCACGCCGGAACTGCCGCTGAGGTAGATGCCGCCGCCGTTATTGGCCGCGCTCTCACAGACGTAGGCGGTGAGCAGTTCGACGCTGCCATTGCCGGGTACGATGATAGCGCCGCCGTTGGCGCTGCCGCCGCCTAAGGCCGCATTACCATTCACAAAGGCGATGTGCCGGAAGGTGGGGTCGGCGTTCGTATGCACGTAAATGGCGCGCCCTTCGTAGTTGGCGTTGATACGGGTGGTCAGCGTGCCCACCTGATCGCTGGTATAGTCGCCCACGTATTGGAAGTTGGAGCGCTGCAGCGAGCCGGAAAATTCCAGGTCTTCACGGACAATGCCCACCTGCCAGGTGCCGGTTTCGCTGTCCTGGCGCACACCGCTGCACTCGCCACGGGCAATTTCCACGGTGGGGAAGGGGCCAGGCGCGAAACCTTCGGCAAAGTCAATGGCAAATTGCAGCACGCCAAAGATATGCTCTCTGGTCGCCGGGTTGGGATCAAGGGGGTCAATGACGCGGATGAGGCAGGAGTTGATTTCGTCTGCGCCGCGATCCGGGCCGCCGTTGGTGGGCCGCACATCGCCGTCAATGTCGTGGTTGAAGGGCACAGCCGGATCGGCGTCATCCACCCCGGCCGACCAACTGCGCAGGTGCAGGTTGCCGGTGATGGCGCTGACGTAATTGGGTGGTACGCTGATGTCGTTTGGCCCTGGGGCGGCATTGCCGGTGTAATTGGCCGGGGAGCCGTTAGCCAGGTTGTCTACCACGTTGTTGTAATCAATGTTCGGGCTGGCCTGCCCGGTAACGTGAATGCCCGACCCCTGGCTGGCGTGGACGATGTTGCTGCGGATGAGGACCGGCTGGCCGGTGGCGCTGAAAATGCCGCCGCCGTTCTGGCCGCCGCCGGTGGCAGCATTGAGGTAAAAGGTGTTGTGCCAGATGGGGGTGTTGGTGTTGGCGTTGTACAGGCCGCCGCCGCCGAGGGCGCTGTTTTGGTAAATGAAGTTATTGCGGATGATGGTCGCGCCGCCCGTCAGGTAGACGCCGCCGCCGTTGCCGGAGGGGGCCTCGTTGCCATAGATGCGGTTGCCGTCTAGCGTCAGGTTGCCGCCGGCCTGATGGACGCCAGCGCCGCTGCCGCTGACATCGTTGTTGGCGATGCGGTTCAGTTCGGTGAACACGGCCGTACCGCCATTGTTATACACCCCACCGCCCTGCGCGGCCGCATTGGCCTGGATGCGGCTGCGGTGGGCGGTCAGGCTGCCCACGTTATAAATGCCACCACCGTTGGCGGCAACGTTTGCCAGGATTTCCACCGTGTCCAGCCAGAGCGTACCGGCATTATAGACGCCGCCGCCGTGATTGCTCAGCCCGGCGCCGTTGGCGTCGCCGTTGGTCAGGTGGATGTTGGTGAGGGTCAGCGCGCCGGTAGCGGCCACGTAGAGGACACGGCCGTTGTCCAGCGCATTTAAGGTGGCCGTCAGATTGCCATTAGGCACCAGGCCGGAGTTCCAGTCGCCGTCAATGGTGAGTGGTTTGTCTACAAACAGGTTTTGAATGCTGCCGCCGCTGTTGGCGTGGGCGCGGGCATTGAGGCAGATGCCATCTACTTCGATGGTGTCGCCGTCGGCCGCCGCGTCTACGGCGCGCTGCAAACTGCCGTAGATGACGGTGGGCGCGGCCAGATTGCGGGCCACACAGCCGGCAATCTCGTCCGCGCCAATGTCAAAGCCGAGGTGTGACGGCCGTAGATCATCCTCAAAATCATGATCCAGCGTCAACGCCGGGTCGCCGGCATCCAGCATGGGCGAATTCAGGGTGAGGGTGTAGGCCGGGGAAAGCTGTGGGTCTACGGTGAGGTTGTTGGCGCCAACGGCCGTGCCGCCCAGATTCACATCCTGCCCGAAAAAGTCGCTGTAATTGACCGACGGTGTGGAGCCGGTGGCGCCATGCACGCCGTCGGTATTGGCCGGGCTGGGCGCATCGTTATCCATGAAAATGGCACTGCGGAACTGCGGCCCACCGGCAGCCACATACGCGCCGGCCCCCTGGGCGGCGGTGTTGGCAACGACGGTATTGTGCCAGAACTGGTGATTGCCGCTGGCGCTGTAGAAAGCGCCGCCGTTGGTATTGGCGCTGTTGTCGTAGATGAAGTTGTTGACGATGGAGACGGCCGTGCCATTGTTGGACGTGGCGTAAATGCCGCCGCCGTTCGCCAGCGCCATGGCATTGGCGTGGCTGTTGTGGATGTGGTTGCCGTCAATGAGGGCGGCGCTGTTGATGCTGTACACGGCCGCGCCGTTGGTGGCGGTGTGGGTGACGATGTGGTTATGGCGGATGGTGGGCGAGGCATGGTCAATACAAATGCCCGCGCCATTGCCATTTACCCCCGTCAGCGCCCCATTGATAATGCTGAAATTCTCGACGGTGGCGGTAACGCCGGGGGCAATATGCACCACCCGGCCCAGGCCGTTGGCGTCCAGCACGGTGGTCTCATCCTGCAACTGGAAATTATCGTCCCAGCCGCCCTGTAGGATGATGTTTTTGTCAATGTGGACGGTGGTGAAAACAATGCCATCGTCGCCGCGGCAGCCGCCGGGAGGGCCGCCGGTATCGTATTCATGGACGCCGCTGCATATGCCGGACACGCGCACCACGTCGCCGGGTTGGGCGTTGTTAATCGCCTCCTGAATGCTGCCGTAAATGACGCCGTTCACCTCTACGCGGCAGCCGGCCACTTCGTCTGCGCCCATGTCTGGCCCCTGGTTGGAGGGGCGCAGGTCGCCGTCAAAGTCACGGCTGATGGGGGAGGCGGGATCGCCGTTGTCCACAGCCGGGGCGGTGTTGCTCAGGTGGAAGTTGCCGTTGGCCGGGTCGAGCAGGCCGGGCGGGGTACCGCCGGTGCCCTGGTTGTTGGAATTTGCGCCCAGGGTGATGCCCCCGGCCAGCGGCGCGGCCTGGCCGAAGTAGTAGTTGTAATTTTCAACGGTGCCGGCTGGCGCGTGAATGGCATCGCCGTTGAGGGCGTCATTGCCCTGGAAGATGCTGCTGCGGATGGTTAACGCGCCGCTGCCGCTTTGCCGGTAGATAGCACCGCCATCGCTGTCCGCCGAGTTCTGGTAAAAGGTGTTGTGCAGCAGTTGCGCCGGGGCCGGGCCGTTGTGGAAGACGCCGCCGCCGTCGCCGCTGACGGTGTTGAAGGCCAGGACGTTGTTGCTGGCGGTGAGATTGCCGTTGGCGTGGTAAATGGCGCCGCCGTTCACGGCCGTGTTAGACATGATCTCGGTGGCGTTGATAACGGCCGTGCCACCGTTGATGTGGAAGCCGCCGCCGTTGCTGGCCGCGCCGCCCTGCACCCGGCCGCGCAGCGGTAGATCGTCGTTATTGTCGGGTGGATCAAAGTTGTCGGTGGTGGCCACCAGCAGGTCGGTTTGCAGGCTGCCGCTGTCCTGGTAATACGCTGCGCCATGGTCGGCCGTGCCATCGAGCATGGTCACGGCTTTCAGCGTCACCTGTCCGCCGGTGTTAAACATCTGCCCACCGGCGTCTTGCCCGGATGGGCCGCCGCCCAGACCGGCAGCGTCCCCATTGCGAATGGTCAGGTATTCCAAAGTGACGCTGACGGGGCCGTTGAAGTAAAAGGCGCGCCCCAGGCCTTGCGGGTCTACAATGGTCGTTTCGGCAATCAGGCGGCGATCAAAGTCACCTGTCCAGCCACCTTGTATGGTGATTTCGGTTGTGCCGGTGATGTGGACGGTCTGGAAGATGGTTGGCCCACCCACGCTGATGGGGTGGACGCCGCGACAGATGCCGGAAACGAGGATGAGGTTGCTCTGCGGGTTTTCCATTTCCAGAGCCGCCTGGATACTGCCAAAGACGGTGGTATCCCGCTTGGCCTGGCAACCGGCCAGTTCGTCGTACCCCAGATCATACCCTTCATCGGAGGGACGGTTGTCCTCTTCAAAGTCTTTGTCTAGCTGGTTGGCCGGGTTGCCCTGGTTGCGCAACCGGGCGTCTACCATGGCGGAATCGGCCAACAGATGGAATTCGGGGTCGCCGGGCACAAAACCGGGTGGATTGCTAAACTGCGGCGTGATGTTGATGGTACCGACGTTGGCCGGGTTGTTGTTGAAGAAGTTGACAAATTCGCCGGTGATACTGCCGTTGGCGACGTGCAGCGCGCCGCCGCCGGCTACGGCCGTGTTATCGGCCAGGATGCTGTTGTTTAACTGGAACGGTTGGCCGCCGCCGTTGGTCACGTAAATACCGCCGCCGCTGTTGGCGCTGTTGTTGACGATGGTGGCAAAGTTGACGCTGCTGTTGCTGCTTTGCACAAAGAGAGCGCCGCCGTTGGTGACGGCCGTGTTCTCATTAAACAGCGTATTTTCCACAATCAACACCCCATTGAGAACATAGATGCCGCCGCCATCGCCGGTACCGCCTGTGATGGCGTTGTTATTAAGCGCGCTCTGGCGCAGCGCCAGCGTACCCCCTTCCACGTGGATGGCCCCACCCCGGAACGAAGCAGTGTTGTCGTTAAAGCGGCTGCGGGTCACAATCGCCAACCCACCGCTCCCTACCTGTAACGCGCCGCCACGTTCCGCCTGGCTGTTGGCAAAGGTGATGTTGGTGAAGCTGGCCTGAACGCCGGTATTCACTACCACTGCGCCGCCGCGTAAAGCGCCGGCGTTGCCATTGCGCAGGATCAGACTGTCGAAGGTGCTGTTATTAGACGAACCGGACAGGTTAAAAATCTGGAACGATCCGGTTTGCTGAATAACAGTCTCATACGCTTCATTCTGCGCCGAAAAATTGTGTTCCCAATTGCCAGAGACATGCAGCGTTTCGTTAATTTCGGTAACGGCCGTCACATTGTACGTGCCAAAGCCGAGGCGAACGGCGTCATTGGTCACGGCCTGGCCAATGGCATGGGGCACGGTAGCGCAGGGGAAGGTAGGCACGGTGCAGTTGTTGTTGGTGTCGTTGCCGCCGGGGCGCACATAGCGCGTCCCGGCCGTCTCTTCGGCGCGCACGGTATCTACTACTTCGGCAAACACGCTGTTGCTATAAGATGAGGTGGCGCGGATGGTGGTGATGTTGGGGATGATACCGGCGGCGTAGGGCGGAATGGTAATACGCACCTGAATGTCATCGCTGGCGCCAATGCCCAACGGGATGAACAGCGGGCCAGGCGGTACCAACTGCGCCCAACCCAATGTGTCACCCACAATGGCAACGCGGATGGTATCCGGGGCGTCGCCGGTGTTGGTGAGGGTGTGCGTGAGCGTGATGACCTCGCCGGGCGGGTTGGTGGTGGAGTAGTTGGGCGTAAACTGGATGCCGGGCAGCGGGCTGACGATGCTGCGCACCAACACGGCATGTTGCAGCGAGGGCGACACGGCGGAGGTGGCGGTGATGATGGTGTTGGCCGCTTGCAGCGCCGTGGCCGAACCGGGCACGGTAATTTGGGTAGTGACGTTCACAAATTGCCCCACCGGTACTGTTTCCGGGCCGGGGCAAATGACGCCCCACCCCAAATCGTTGGCGCAGGCAAAGGTGTAGGTATCCGGCTCGGTGCTGTTCTCGTTGATCAGGATGTGTTCAAAGCTGGCGACGCTGCCCCGGTCTACAAATTCCTGGGTAAACAGCGGCGTAAAGCTGAAGGCGGGCACATTGGGATAAAACTCGTCCGCGCCAATGTCTGGGGCCGGGCCTTCGGGCCGGGCCTGCCGGTCAATGTCCTGGGGAATGGTAGAGTTACCAACGTTAATGTTGGGGCTGCCCTGCGCCAGGTGCAGATTGACAAAACCGATATAGTTCAAGAATTTTGGGTCGGCGGTAATGGTGGTGGGGAAAGGGACGTTGCTGGTATTATTAAACAGGTTGATATAGTCACCGGTGACTGTGCCGCCGGCCCGGTGAATGCCGCTGCCGTTAGGGGCTGTATTGGAAGCTACGATGGTATTGCTGATGTTAACGGTGGTTGCCGTGTTAATGCCAAAACCGCCGCCGGTTGTGTTGGCGCTGTTACCAACCACCGTGTTGTGCCAGCTATTCAGCCCGCCAAACGCATAAAATCCGCCGCCATCACTGTTGGCAGTATTGGCGTAAATCATGTTGTTCTGAGCCGTGGCCGCAGCCGCCCCGCTGGTCAAGATACCGCCACCCAGATTCGCCGCATTATGGTGAATGTGGTTGCCTTCCAGGAAAGCGGTGGAGTTATTGTTCACATAGACGCCACCACCCCAGCCTGCGCCAGAAGTGGCGGCGTTGTTGTGGATGTTGTTAAAGAGGATCTGGGCCTGAGCGCCGCCAAAATTGACAAAAATGCCGCCGCCGCCGGGGGCGCTGTTGTCGTAAATTTCGCTGTTTTGAATAATGCCGGTAGCGCCCGTGTTGATAAACACACCACCGCCGGAAGTGGTGGCGTCGTTGTCATAAATCCAACTGAGGTCAATGGTGAGTTCGCCACTTTCGATATTGACGCCGCCGCCAAATTGTACGCTGCCGCCGCTGTGTATGTGGAAGCCGTTTAATACGGCCGTTGCATTATTGAATTGATAGACTACCCGGCTGGTACCATCGCTTGCCAGGAAGGTGGGGTTTAAAACAGGGTCGGGGCCGCTCCAGTCGGGGGCGTTAAAGCCACCGAGGATGGTGACGTTGCGGGTAATGGCCAGGGTAGGCTGGCCGGAAGTGTTGGCATACGTACCTTCTAAGACGCGGATTTCATCACCATTGGCGGCCAGGGTCACGGCCGTTTGCAGCGCACAGGGATTCACCTGGGAGCACGTGGTACCGCTGCCGGTGGGGGCGGCATAACGGATGGCATTGGGCGTTGTTGGCGCCTGCGCCAGCGACGCAATGGGGCTGATATGCCAGAACAGCAGCAGCAAGGCCAACACTGCCAGCAGCGGTACAAAAGTAAGCGCGCCAAAGCGCCTGATGGGAACAGCCGATACGGCCAATGCCTGGGGGACAGAACTTGTTTTCACGAAACTCCTCCTTGAGTTTAGCCACGAAGGGAACGAATGGCACGAATTTTTTATATTCTTCGTATGCTTTGCGTCCTTCGCGGATCTCCTCCTTCTTAACATTATGAAGACCGGATAGGCCTGGCAAGACCTATCTGGTGGGGGTATGGGTGGGCATGAGGTGGTGAGGGTGGCCTCATGCCCTGGAACTGGGCTGCTCATGGGAAAATGGGATTGGGTAATTGAGTAATTGGGTAATCAGGTAATTACGTGATTACTCAATTACCTAATTACCTGATTACCCATCCTCATTCAAGCGTAATTTTCAGTGGGCAGATGCCGCTGACAGAGTAGGAGCCTGAAGAGGTGGCCAGACCATTGGAACCGGCCGTGCCGCTGACGGAACCTTGCGGCTGACCGGAAACGACAAGGGTGGCAGAAACGGTGTCATTGGTGATGACAGATCCATCCGTGTTAACCCCCACAAAGCGGAGATTGCTGATGTTGCCAGAACAGGCGCCGCTGCCACCTGGCCCACCCTCATAACTGACCAAAACGGCGCGGTCGCCATTGGCCACATCCAACACATCGCCATTTAAGCCACCGGCGACTCTGGCAAATGCCAATACCACTTGTGTGCCGAGCAGGGTCAGGATAACCAATACAATGAGCGCAATAAGCGCGAGCAACAGTGCATACTCTACCAGACCTTGCCCTTGTTCTTTCTCTGGAATGTTCATAGAGACTCTCCCTATACAATGAATGCTGTGGAAGCATTGATGCTAAACTGCAACACTTCCTGATTGATAAAAAATGACAACAAGAGTTCCGGCACGGCTGCTTCCCCACCACCATGAGCTTTGACGCAACCCGCGCGCCAACCAGTTCCTTTGTTTTTGAAACAGCCGCCACCAGCAATGAATGAAAAAAGCAAGAAACATTCACGCATTATTTATGTCGAGGTGCATTATACCGGTTTTTCTTACAGATGGAAATACAAGAGGGGGGTGGCGGGTGGTAAGTGGCGGGTGGCAGGTAGGAAGATAGTCCTTGTGCTTTCAGAAGTTCAACTTTTCCCAAAAGTTGAACTTCTTTATTTTAGAGTGTAGGTGAGAAAGAGGGGGGAGCGGTAACGGCCGTCCACCATTTCCACCACCCCACCCGGATATTGCTGCTGCACGGCCGTTAAATCTCCGGCGCGTTCGGGCAAAAAGACAAAAACCTGGTTGGGGGCGGGTGTGCCCACAGTGGGCAGCGGTTCGGCCACGTCAAAAAAGTTGACCCCTTTGTGGAAATCGGTCAGCAGGTAGGGGAAGGTGGGGAAGTCCGTATACATGACCGGCGGGCCGTAGAAATAGGCGGTCCAGTCACCCTCCAGGGTATTGAGATAGTGGGATATTTCGTGAGCGGCCTCGGTATTGACGTCGGCGAATTCGTTGGTGGTGGGGTAACGGCCGTAGTAGAACCAGACTTCGCTGAGGGCCAGGATGAGGGTGATGAGGATGAGCAGGTGAGTGGGTGAAGGTGTGAAGGGGTGAGGGGGCGTTGATCTGTTTACGTGTTCAGGTGGGGGGGTGAGGGTGGTGGTGACGAGGTGGATGATTTCGGCCAGGGCCAGGGCGGCGAGCAGGGTGATGGCGGGCAGAGCCACCAGCAGACGGTGGCTTTGCGGCGGGTCGAGCAGCAGCGCGCCGGCAAACAGGATTGTTACCAGAAACCAGATGGGCAGCAGGGCAAATTTGAACTGGCGCAGCCGGAATAAAGAAATGAGAAAACCAAGCAGGAAGAGCACGGCCGTGCCAAAACTGAGCAGGGGCGCATTGGGCTTGTAAACCGGACTGAGGTCTGCGCCGCCGTTAAAGGCCAGCGCCGCCAGCCGGAACTGCTGCCGGAACAGGTCAAACTGGCTCTGCCCGGTGCTGATGGCTTGCTGCGGCAGCCAGCCCTGCACAATGCCCAAGACATTGAGCCGTTCCATAAAAATGGCCGGATGGCTGCGGTAAAAGAGGATGGCGGGCAGGGCGACAACCAGCGCCAGCGCCAACGCCGCCAGCAAATGCGCCGCCTGCGCCCGCAGCGTCTTCCTATCGAATAGCAGCGCCCAGGCCAGCAGCGCCAGCAAAATGAGAGGCAGCAGGCGGGCGGTGGTGAATTCATAGGCATTGAAGCCGATGACCAGACCGGCGGCCAGCCAGAGCGCGCGCTGCCGGGGAGCAACAGTGGGGCGTTCCCAGGTCACGGCCGTCAGCCCCAAGGCCAGCAGCACCAACAGCGGCGACCAGATGTTGGTCATACCCAGATGGCTGTAGTGCAGGTGCAGATGGGAGCCAAGCAGCAAAATGGCCGCGCCCAGGCCAACGGCACGGCCGTATAACCGTTGCCCCAACAGATACGTCGCTGCCACCGTCAGCCCCCCCACCAGCGGCGACAAAAAGCGAACGGCAAATACAGTTTGGCCAAAAATGGAAATGGGCACGGCCGTCAGGTAAAGCGACAGCGTCGGGTTGGTCAGCCAGCCCGTGCCAAAGGGGATGCGCAGCTGGCCGTTCAGGATTTGGGCTGCGTTCAGCCCCAGGCTGGCCTCGATGCCGCTGAGGACAAAGGGCTGCTGGCTGAGGCGGAAATAACGCAGGGCAACGGCCGTGAGGAAGAGGATGAGGGTGGTGAGGAAGGTAAAGCGTAAATCGTGATCCGTAATCGGTGATGCGTGATGCGTGATGCGTGATGCGTGAGCGGGTTGGGAGAGGGCGAAGAAGGCGAGGGTGATGGCGGTGAACCAGAGGAGGAGGGCCAGGGACGGCCGTTCCGCGCCGGGCACGGCCGTGAAGCGATAGGCCAGCACCGTCAGCAGCAGCGCCGGAATGAACCACCAACGCCGTTCGGAAATGTCGCCCAGGCGCGGCCACTGCCAGGGGCGTTCGCCGCCCGCCCGCTGCCGCCAGGCCAGCACCGCCAGGGGAATGGCCGCTAACAGCAGCCAGCCCAACCCACCCGTGCCATCGCGGAACGCCATTTGCCCAAACATGGCAAACAGCAGGCTCAGGCCGATGAGGATGAGGGGGGTGAGGGCGGCAGGCTGAGGGGAGGGAGCGTCATTGGGTAATTGGGTAATTGGGTAATTGGGAGCGGTGGGCGGAGGGGATGAGGGCGTGATGGTTGGCAATTGATCATTAACCATTGGCAATTGATCATTGCCCATTGGCAATTGATCATTAAGTTCAGCCAGAGTAAACGGCCGTGCCGCCGGTAACGCGGCTTCAATTGGCCCATTGGCTTTTTTGCGGGCGACAATGAGCAGGTAGGCGCCGGTTTCGCCAAAGGGTTCGTCGTAGTACGGCCGTAGCCAGCGGTCGGTCCACTTCAGGCTGCTCTCCCAGGGGGCCACAATCCAATGCCCGGTCAGGGCATGCATGATGGCGGACGGGATGCCCTGGGCGTGCCCCATTTCCAGGGCGCGTAACGCTTCTTTGGAGAAGTAATACTGCCAGCGTTCAATGGCAAAACCGGCCTGCGCCAGCCGCGCTGCCCACACTTCCGGCGGGTCGGTGTGGGCGTGGCGAGAGATGGCGTTAAATTTCCCCCGGTACCACTCCGCCAGGCCAGCCGCGCCCAGCTTTTCCAAAAAGGCGGCCCCCCCCAACCATTCGGTGAAGTAATGGCTGGGCATGGTGATGAGGAAACGGCCGTCTGGTTGCAGCACCCGGTTCACCTCATTCAGCACCGGCTGGATGTCCGGAATATGCTCTAAAACGGAGTTGGAAAAGGCGCTGGCAAAGTGGCCGTCCGGGAACGGCAGCCGGTCGCCCATGGCCTGCGCCAGCACGTCATACTGGCCCGCCTGCGCCGACTTTTTCAGCGGATTCCACCAGGGGTCAATCCCGGCGGCCAATCGGCCGGGAAAGGTCATCTGGCTAAAGTGCCCATCGCCGCAGCCCACGTCCAACACCGGCGCGGGCAGTTCCACGCAGCCATAAAAGCGCGCCTCCACCGCCCGCAGTACGGCGCGAAAAGCAGGAATGGTTTTCAACTGCCGCCACAGCAAATCGTCGGAATTAGGAATGAGGAATTGCGAATTATGAATGGATGTGTTCTCGGTCACTGGTCATTGGGTCATTGGGTAATTGGGTAATTGATATCCTTGTCACCGCTCACTGCTCACTGCTCACCGCTCACCCACCCGTCTCGCATCTGGCGCAGGCGTTCGTAGGCGGCGGGTTCGCGGGTGGTGGGGTCGTGACGGCCGTCGAGCAGATTTTGGAAGAGGTCGGTGTAGGCGACGGCCGTTTGCGCCGGGCTGAAACTTTCGGCAATCAGGTGACTGTCACGTTGGTATCGCCGCTTATCGGAAAGGATGCTGATGATCGCCTGCGCCAGCGCCTCATGGTCGCCAATGGGTGTCACTTCCCCCATGCCCGTCATGGTGACGGGCTGGCGCACACCGGGCAGGGCGCAGGCCGCCACAGGTACGCCATTTTGCATCGCCTCAATTTGCACCAGGCCAAAACTTTCGGTGCTGTTCAGGCTGGTGACGCAGAGTACATCCAGATTTTTGTAAAAGGCGGTCAGATCGGCCCCTTCCAGATTGCCGAGCAGCCGGTAATGGTTTTTGTATTTCTCAAACAGCGGCACTAACCGGGCGGCGTAGGCTTCTTCACCCAGGATATTTTTGTATGGCCCGGCATGAAGGACAATGGCGTCCGGGAAGGCGGCCAGCACGGCGGGCAGGGCGTTAAGCAGCACTTCCACCCCCTTTTCAGTAGCTAAACGAGCAGCGATACCGATGACGGGACGCCTGCGCTGAGCGGCAGCCGCAGGTTGCCCGTCGAAGTGGCCGTGCAGCCCTCGTGCCTCACAAAACTGCTGCGCCGCTTCATCCGAACAGTAGGCCAGTTCTACTGGCGGTGGGATGATGTGCAGCTTTTTACCCAGGTATTGGGCCAGGTAAGGGGAGTGTGTGCCGTAATCGCGGGTATAGGTCACGACTGCATCCGCCAGATTCCCGGCCATCTGGTTCATGCCTTGCACCACCCGGTCTACCAGCCGGTTAAAGCCGCCCTCCGGCAGTTGCAGGTCGCAGTGATAAGTCAACACCACCGGTTTGCCCATCAGCCGCCCACGCAGGGCCACGCCGGGCGCGTCAAACTGGGGCAGGTGCAGGTGAATGACGTCCGCCTTTTGCGCCAGTTTCCAGGCCATCGGCCCAAAACCGGGCATGATCACCCCTTTGCTGACGCGGAAGGTGACGGGCACACGCACAATTTTGACGCCATCCTGCAAATCATACAGCGGCAGTTTCTTGTCATACTGCGAAGTAAGCACGGTGACATCATGCCCCTGCTGCGCCAGCGCCCGGCTAAGGCGCTCCACGTAAATGGTCAGCCCGCTCACCCAGGGGCGGTAATAAGTCAATACTTCCAGAATTCTCATGCGGTATTCCTGTTGTTCATGCGGTTATACACGCCGTTTTCGCGTGATGCGTGATGCGTGACGAGTGAGGTGTGAATGACCTCTGATCACGCCTCACTCGTCACTCGTCAGGCTCTTCTCCCGTTTCATATAATTCTGCGTCGTCCGCACCACCGCGCCAATGGTGGAGCCGGTGGCGGCAATGCCGATGAGGCCGAGGATGGTGAGCATGAGGTAGTTCATGGCGTGGTAGGCAAAGGCGAAGCTGGCCGAGGCGGCTGCCGGCTGGCCCAGGAGAGCCAGTGCGGCGGTAACGCCAGCCTGAAAAACGCCAACGCCGCCGGGCGAAGAAGGCGCAGCAATGCTCAGCGCGGCGGCGCAGACGACGAAGGCGGCCATGGGTACGGTCACATCTAACCCCACGGCCCGCATCCCAATCCAGTAGGCAAAGATGATGGGCAGCCAGACCAGCACGCTGAGGGTGAGCAAAATCACGCCGTCTTTGAGCCTGGTGAGGCTGTCTAGCCCTTTGAGGACGTCATCCACGCGGCGCACCCAGGTATCGGTGTTCAGCCGGGGGATGCGGTTCAGGATGAGGGTAGCCAGGCGGCGGAAGAACGGCCGTTGGTTAGCGGCCACAATCAACACCACAATGGCGATAACGGCCAGTACGCCGGTAATCAGCGCCGCCCGCTGAAATTCCGGCGGTAATGTCGGCGCATAGGCGAGGGTGAAGGGCAGCAGCGCGACGATAAACATCATGTCCAGCACCCGCTCCACGACCATCGTGGAAATGCTTTGGGAGATGGTGAGGGGCGGTACGCTGCCCATGAGGACGGCGCGGGCCACATCCCCCAGGCGAAAGGGCAGGTACATGTTGAGCATATAGCCAATGTTCTGCACATGGAATACCTGCCCGTATCTGAC
>CAADGU010000567.1 GCA_900696625.1 uncultured Chloroflexota bacterium
CGTCTTAGACGCCCTCTTCAAAGCGGCCATCCGCGCCGGCAAACGCGCCCGCGCCGAAAGCGCCATCAGCAGCAATCCCGCCAGCGTCAGTTCGGTAGCCATTGCCCTGGCGCGGCAGGCGTTGGGCGGCCTGACCAACCGCGCCATTTTGGTAGTAGGCGTGGGCGAAATGGGCCAACTGGCGCTCAAGGCGCTGCGGGCGCGGGGATTGACGCGGGTGTCCGTTGCCAATCGCACCAAAAGTCGGGCGGAAACGGCCGTCGCCCCCTTCAACGGCCGTGCCTACAGTCTGGACGAACTGCCCCAGGCGATTCAGGCGGCTGATGTGGTGATTACGGCCGTCCACAGTCCCCAGCCAATTGTTGACATAACGACGATTTTAGAACGGGAAAGGCCGTTGGTCATCGTGGATATTGCCGTGCCGCGTAATGTGGACACGGCCGTTGCCGCCCGGCCCCATGTGCAACTATTTAACCTGGACCACTTGCAGGCCGCCCTGGACGAATCGTTGGCGGCGCGGCAGACGCAAATTCCGCTGGTAGAAGAAATCATCACCGTCGAAATGGATCAGTTAGCTGCCCATTATGGCGAATTGGCCGTTAAACCACTCATCCTGGAAATGCGGCGCAAAGCGGAGCAAATCCGGGAGACGGAACTGGAACGGGCGCTGCGCCATTTGGGAGAGGTGGACGAACAGACAATGGCCCACCTGCAACGCTTTTCGCACTCCCTGGTGAACAAACTGCTGCACGAGCCAACCCTGCGCCTGAAAGAAAAAGCAGGCCATCAGCAGGCAGGCGAATACGCCACGGCCGTGCGCGAACTCTTTGGATTACCGGAACAGTTATCGTAAAATTTGGGCAACAGGATGGCCGGGCCTTTACACGAGAAGAAGGAGAAAAGTGGCCGTGTCCGTCCTGTTACCCCTTTGAAGAATGAGATTGAGAGATTGGGATATTGAGAGATTGAGTAGTCTCTCATTCTCCTGATCTCTCAATCTCCAATTGAAAATGCTCCCCAGAAAAACCATCATCATAGGCACGCGCACTTCACAACTGGCGTTGTGGCAGACTAATTATGTCAAGCAAATGTTGGAAACAGCATGGCCGGGTCTGGAATGTCAATTGGAAACCTTTGTCACCCAGGGCGACAAAACGCTGGACAAACCATTGCCGGAAATTGGCGGCAAAGGGTTGTTTACGGCCGAATTGGAAGCAGCGTTGATGGACGGCCGTATTGACATCGCCGTCCACTCCCTCAAAGACCTGCCCGTCGCCGATACCGATGGGCTGGCGGTTGGCGCTATTTCCGCGCGCGCCGATGTGCGCGATGTGTTGGTGGCGCGGGAAAAGTGGACGTTGGGCAATTTGCCTCTGGGGGCCACAGTGGGCACGAGCAGCCTGCGCCGTCAGGCCCAACTGCTGCACACCCGCCCTGACCTGAATATCCAATCCATTCGCGGCAACGTAGACACCCGCCTGCGCAAAGTGCAGGAAGGCCAGTACGACGCAACCATTCTGGCGGCTGCCGGTCTGATTCGTTTGGGACTGGAAAACCACATTGCCCAATACCTGCCACTGGACATCATGCTGCCCGCTCCCGGACAGGGGGCGCTGGCGGTGCAGTGCCGGGCGGCGGACACGGCCGTACTCTCCCTCCTCACTGCCATTGACGATGCCGAAACCCGTTACTGCGTAGACGCCGAACGCGCCTTTCTGGACGGCCTGGGCAGCGGTTGTTCGCTGCCGGTGGCGGCCTATGCCGTTCTGCAAAATGGCGAGATTATGTTAACTGGACTGGTGGCGGCCGGTGATGGCAGCCGGATGATTGAGGTTAGCGGGTACGGCCGTGACCCCCACCAACTCGGTAGAGAACTGGCGGAAAAGGCGCAGGCGCAGGACGCAGCGGAGTTGTTGAGATTGGGAGATTAAGTAGACCAAAAATCCAATGAAAATGTCATTCCGAGCGTAGTCTGCGGAGCGAGGAATCTTTCTCCTGGAATACCACAAAAGATTCCTCGTCGAAGACTCCTGGGAATGGCACGGAAAAATTTAGATCATTTTGTCAACAGTGTACCAAAGGATTATGCAGAGGCCGCTACTCGAAAAACGAATTGTCGTTACCCGCAGCCCGGATCAGGCGGAAGAATTGTGCGCCCGGCTGGAAGCGTTGGGCGCACAGTGCATCCGTTTCCCGGTAATAGATTTTGTCCCCCTGCCCGCGCCCGAATTGGACGTCGCCCTGACCCGCCTGAACCAATATACCTGGCTCATTTTCACCAGCGCCAACGCCGTCCGCTTCTTTTGGCAGCGATTGGAAACCAACCGATTACCGATTACCGATCACCGATTACCGATTGCCGCCGTCGGTTCGGCCACCCAACAACTGCTGGCCGAAAAAGGGGTGCAGGTAGATTTTGTGCCGGAGGAATTTACCGGCGAGCAACTGGCCTTGGGCCTGGGGAATGTAGCCGGGCGGCGCATTTTGCTGCCCCGCGCCCGCATAGGCCGCCCGGAAATTGTGAACCTGCTGCGGGAGCGGGGCGCGCTGGTGGATGACATCGCGCTGTATGAGACGGTCACGGCCGTACCCACCCCCGATGTCCTGGCCGAACTGGAAAAAGGGGCCAACGTTCTCACCTTCACCAGCCCGTCCAGCGTGCGCAACTTTTTGGAAATCCTGGGGACAAGACCTGACAGGTTTCGGAAACCTGTCAGGTCTGCCCTGGTTGCCGTCATCGGCCCCTCCACCGCCGCCGAAGCAGAGAAAAGCGGCCTGCGTGTTGACATAATGCCGCAGGAATACACAATAGAGGGGTTGGTGACGGCCGTAGTAGAACATCAGACATCCGATTTTTTCAAAAAATCGGATGTCTATGACCCACACAAGGAACACCTATGAACATCCCCATCCGCCCGCGCCGGCTGCGGCACACGGCCGTGCTGCGCCAGATGGTGCGTGAAACAGAACTCAACCCGGCCGATTTCATCTACCCGCTGTTCATCCGGCACGGCCAAAACGAGCGCCGCCCCATTCCCTCCATGCCGGGCGTGGCGCAGTTGTCGGTGGACACGGCCGTCGCCGAAGCCCAGGCCGCCTATGAGTTGGGCATCACGGCCGTCATCCTCTTTGGCCTGCCCGCCGAAAAAGACCCGCTGGGCCGGGAGAACTTCGCCGCAGATGGCATCATCCAACAGGCCATCCGCGCCATCAAAACAGCACTGCCGCAACTGGTGGTCGTCACCGATGTGTGCCTGTGCGAATACACCGATCATGGACACTGCGGCGTTTTGAACACGGGCAGTGATCGGCTGTTGCACGAGCATTTGCCGGAAGGGTATGTGCTCAACGACGAGACGCTCAAGATTTTAGGGCAGGTGGCGGTGTCCCA
>CAADGU010000568.1 GCA_900696625.1 uncultured Chloroflexota bacterium
ACTGCCGCTGGTCATTCACTCTGGGAGTTGTAATGCTGGCAAAAGTTTTTGCCACAGCCACGCAACTGAACCAATTCGTACACCAAAAGGATTTTACAATGAAACACAAATCTATTCTCAAACGCAAGATACATATTCTCCTGGCAACAAACCTGCTTGCCATCCTGCTCCTCACGCCTGTTCTTGGCGGTTTAGGACGGGCCCAGGCCAATGCCAACAACTTTATCCTGGATAACACTATCTACGGTCCCAATCAGGATATTTCCATTTCTTTAGGCAACCTCACATATGGCTGTGACGACATCTACGCCGTGTCTGATATTTATATCGTGCCGCACGGCAGTGCCACCATGGGCGCTGATCTAAAGGCGCTTGACCCTGCCGGTGTACCCAACACCGTGTTCGGCGCTTCCGGTGGGATTATTGCCGGCGAACTCATCGGCATTACTTCCCCCAGCGGCAATATCACCGCCGGGGAGTGGGATGTGGTGGAAGATGTCTGCCAGGATGGCTTTTTTAGTCTGGGCGATAGCGTCCTCTCCCCCGGTTTCACAGTTATTATTGATGTGGACGTACCCCCGCTGCCTGCTTTTGAAAGCCTGAAAGCGCGTGCAGCCGAACAGCGCGATTATTACTATGACAGCGCCTGGGGCTTCGCCCACTTTCTCACCGCTTATGCCGCCTATGATATCCTGACAACTGTCCGTGACCCCAGGGATGTGATCCTTTTCTATACCAATCACATCGGGGGCATGGTTTTTGGATCCGATCCAGGCATGGCGGCCGTTAAAGTTCTGTTTAATTTGAGTGCTTACTATCAAGGCATTGCCGCCGATCCGCCCGATCCTGAGTTTCGGCAACTGTCACCTTTGGGAGAACGGCCGGTTCTCTATTCCCTTGATAATGACCCGCTGAGTGTAGCGGCGATGCAGGTAGGTACGACTGCCGCTGATGAAGCAGAGCTGCAGCGTGTGCTGTTGGCCTCTCTGGAGCGTTACCAGGGTGCGGAGTTAGAAGGTAACGGTGATTGGGCTTTGGTTCACGCCCGTGCCATCCGTGACTATGCCGATTTAACGGCCGTCCACCTGCTGCAAACCAACAATGCTTTGGCTGCTTTAGAAACTGCGTTCATCGCTGATACCCGTGATTTCGATAGTTTAGCGGTCGATATCGTTGCCTTTCAGAATCGGCTTGCCGCCGACGGTTTTACCGGGGATGAAATACGGGAAGCGGCCAATCTGGGGTGGAGCAAAGCAGAACTGGAAGCTATGCTGGATGAGTTCCTGGAAATTCAATATACCTTCAACGAAGCGGACTTTCTGGCCCGTATGGGCAACATACAAGCCGTCAACATAGCCTTGATTACCGCCTTAAATGAGCTATCGGCCGATATGGCCCCCATCATCACCACCCTGGAGAATGACCCCCTGGTGAGTGACCGGGCGCCTGTAGCTCATGCCGGTGGTCCTTACAACGGTGCAGCCGGTACGGCCGTGACTCTCGATGCCACGGCTTCTACCAATGCTGACCCAGAGGCTGAATACGCCTGGGACCTGGACGGTGACGGTCAGTTCGACGACGCTTTGGGCGCGACCATCGCCTACACCTACACCCAACCCCTTACCGGTCTGGTTGGCGTGAAAGTAATCAATGAGGGCAGGTATGCCAACATTGCTTACGCGCCCATCTCCATTGCCCCGACCAACGGCCGGCCCACCATCACCGCTTTCTCCCCCACTGACCGGCGCGTAGACATCACCCTGGGTGACAGTCAGACTTTCTCGGTTACGACCGAAGACCCTGACAACGACCCCCTTTCCATTCAGTGGCAGATAGACGGCGAATCCGTCCACACCGGCGACAGTTTTTTGTATACACCGGATACGGCCGGCATTGGTTTGCGCCGGATTCAAGCCATTGTCACCGAAGAGACACCGTTTCCCGGCGTACCGGTTAACCATTTCTGGATCGCCAGAGTTGTGGCTATAGACAATGACGGTGATGGCTGGCATGCCAACGTAGATTGTGACGATGGCAATTTCTATGTCAATCCCGGTATGGACGAAATCATTGGCAACGGCGTTGATGATGACTGCGACATCACTACCTCCGATATGCCGCCCGTGCCGGCCTTTTCTTTCGCCCCCCAAACGCCTCTGACTAACCAGGTTGTGCAGTTTACTGATGCTTCCACCGATGCGGACGGCTTTATTGCCTCCTGGCAATGGGACTTTGGCGATGGTATAACCAGCACCCTACAGCATCCTGCCCACAGCTATGCCACGGCCGGAGCCTATTCCGTAACCCTACAGGTGACGGACAATGACGGCGGTATTGAACAGACCAGCCAGGGTGTGACGGTTTACCAACAGTTGGGCGAGGTGAGTTTCATCACCTCCAATGCGATGAATGTAGCCCGGGATGTAGACGGGGCGATGGTAACGGCCGTTTCCTCTGAATTAAACAACGATAGCTATAGAGCAGTCAAAGCCCTTGATGACAGCGCCACCAGCTACTGGTCAACCGCCGCTTATCAAGTCACCAATCAATGGATTATGGTTGACCTGGTTGGTGATGAGCCGCACTATGTCAGTCAGGTAACTTTGAAAGGTGGCAACACCACCTTCGCCGCCCGCACTTTTGAGCTGTTCCTCTCGGACACCGGTACCAATGAGGCTGATTTCACCTCCGTTTTGACGGGGACCATTCCGCAAAATGATCGCCTCCACACCTTTGACTTTGCGCCGGCCTGGGCGACCTATGCCAAACTACATCTCTATGACAATTGGGGTAGCACCCAATATACACGGCTGTCTGTTTTTCGGCTGCACGAACGGCCGCACGAAGGCGGTATTGTTTCCCTGGCCGATGGCGGCCCGGCGGCCCGTGTTGTTGATTCCTCCGGCCACTACTCCACACAAGACCCTGGCAAAGCGCTGGATACCAGTCTCAGCACCGGCTGGCGACCGGCCGTTGGTGCAGCCGACGGGGCCTGGATGACAATTGAGCTGTCTGGCGAAATCGTGGCTACAGACCGGATTCGCCTGGCTTCGACAACTGCCCGCATCAAGGACTTTGAAGTTCGCGTATCTGCAACCACTCCCGATGACCTGGCCTTTACCACAGTCTTTAGTGGCACGGCCGTCAACGACAACACCTTGCAGGAATTCACCTTCCCGGCCGTTACCGCCAGATACGTCCAGCTTATCATTCACAATACTTATACAACCAGCTACCTCAATGTGGTGATGGTGCAGGTGCTGACGGAAGATGGGGTTAATCTGGCAAGTTTAACGCCGCTCAACGCCACTGTGGTCGCCTATTCCAGCTATGCTAACTATCCCCCCAACTACGCTATTGACTATGACACCGGTGTCAACAGTTCGCGTTGGCGAAGCGGCGTGGGGCAGACAACGGATCAATGGTTGACAGTACGCCTGGCCCAAGGCGGCTCCTATCTCGTCAACCGCGTTTATGTAGATGGCTATGGAACCGACAGCTCGCCCAAGGATTTTGAGATTCGCGTCTCCAATAACTCCCTGGACGATGCCGATTTCACCCCTGTCTTTAGTGGCACAATGCCCGGAGACGGAGTCGGCCGGTATTTCACCTTTCCCCCGGTACAGGCTCGCTACGTACAGATCTACATGCATAATAACAACGGCAACACCAGCCATATTGACCTGGCTAACTTCCGCGTGTACGCCATTGATCGGGGCGGCCGTACTGTTCCGTTCCAGGACACTTCAGAAAACCAGGAGGGCATTGTTAGCTGGTTGTGGGATTTCGGCGATGGCAATACCGCAACTGAACAGCATCCGACCCATACCTATGCTGCTCCCGGAACCTACAGCGTCACCTTAACCATTGGCAGTGGTATTGAGACGGCAAGCACCACCATGCTCTATCACGTCCCGGCCACAGGCAATGCTCACTTCAACCAACCAGTCAACCTGAGAGAGGGCTACTCAAGCTGGTTTACACATAATAGTACGCCGGCGCCGGGCACTGTATTGCTTGGTTACTCCTGGGACTTCTCAGTCAGCACCGCAAGCGGCCCAGGCGCTTATGGCAGCTTCCCAGATAATGGAAATTACGAAGTCAGCCTGACCATATTTGATAGCAACTTGTTGTATACGACCTACACCGATACGGTTTCGGTGGCTAACGTCGCTCCCCAGGTTAATGCCGGTTCAAACCGGGCTGCCCTGGCGCTTGACCCGGTGAAGGTTCACTCGGATGCCCACGTCTACGACGTCAGCAGCATTGACGCTGCCTCGCTGGTATGTGATTGGGACTTTGGGGATGGTCAGACAACCCAGGTACAAAATTGTTCCAACACGTCTATCCAGGTTACTCACGTTTATACGGCGGCCGGGGTTTATACGGCAACCGTCACCTTGACGGACAAGGACGGCGGCAGTGACAGCGACAGCTTCATCGCCACGATAAGCAAACGGGACAGCCGCATCGGCGTTGTCGGCATGCGGAGTGTGACGACCGATACGGCCGTTGTTCGAATTGCATTGGTTGACGACGTTATCGGCAACAAACCACTGGCAGGCTATCCAGTCACCATCAGCGCTGCCGGCCAGAGTGTGAATGCCACGACCAATGACCTGGGCATTGCTGAGGGAACCTTCCACATTGCTAATGGGATGGATGTGGACGTCACGGCCGGTTTTGCCGGTGATGAGACTTACCATCCCAGTAGCCACTCGGTAGCCGTCGCGCCTGCTTTTGAGGATGAGCTGCGGGATGAATACTGGTTGGCCTTCCCCTCAAACTGGAATAACAGCGGGGAACCTGTCCTGTTTATTGCCAGCGAGGAAGACGCGGTTGGTGTGGTTACTATCGCTGAAATAAACTTCGTCCAGCCCTTTACCGTTACGGGGGGCACGGCCGTTGAAATTCAGGTACCCAAAGAAGCATACCTGTCACGCGAGGTGAGCGGTGAGAAAACGGAAACCTTCAGCTACAAAGGCATACACGTTCTGGCCACCGCCAATATTCAAGTTTATGGTCTGGCGACTGCTTTTGGGACGTCGGATGCCTACACGGGTATACCGGTTGAGGATCTGGGTACTGAGTACATGGTGATGACCTATCGCAACGCCCAGGTTATGGTATGGGACGATACCCCTGCCGGTGAAATTGCTGTGGTCGGCATTGAGCCAAATACCAGCGTCACCCTGACCCTGCCAGGAGGAGCACCCATTACCTTTACCCTCGACAAAGGTCAGGTGTACCAGGTTGTGGACAATATGAAGGTACAGGGTGGTACAGATTATACCGGAGCAATAGTTTCCGCAGATGCCCCCGTGGCTGTTTTTGGCGGATCGAACTGCACACATATTCCCTCGACTGTCGTCCACTGTGACCATCTGGTGGAACAAATGCTGCCACTTAATGCCTGGGGCTGGTCTTATGCCACCATGCCTCTGGCAACCCGCAGCGGCGGCGACACGTTCCGCATCCTGGCGGCCAAAGACAATACCAATGTGTACATCAATGGCGATCTGGTTGACACCTTAAATGCGGCTGAGTTCCATGAAGTTATCCTCACTGCACCCTCCCACATCACGGCCGACCAGCCTGTTCTGGTGGCTCAATTCAGCCACGGCCAGGGTTTTGACGGTGTTCAGTCAGACCCCTTTATGATGCTGCTGCCGCCTTACGAACTGGCCGAAAACTACTATCCCGGCATCTCCACCCCGCCGAGCGTAATTGAGAATAACTACCTCAACCTCATTGTTCGCAATGAAGATGTTGGTACTGTGACCTTAGACGGCGTTGTCATCGCTCCAGGCCTGTTTGTGCCCATTGGCGGTACGGGCTTTTCCGGTGCGCAGTTGCCTATCTCCGTTGGCCAACACGTCCTGGCAGGCGAACTACCGTTTAGTGTGTACGCCTACGGGTTCGACTATTACAACTCTTTTGGCTATCCTGGCGGTGGTTTCCGCATTTCCGATGTGGCCTTGACGAGCAGTATCACGGTTACACCGGCCACGGCCGTGCGCCCGCTTGGTGAGACCCACTGTGTCACGGCCGTTGTTAGCGATGCATCTGGTAGCCCGCTGCAGGACGTTCGGGTAGACCTGAACCGCACCGGCGTTCACCCTGCCCAGGGTTTTGCTTTTACCGATGTGAGCGGTGCAGCCGTCTTCTGCTATGACGGTACGTTAGAAGGCACAGATACCCTTACCGTAACAACGGCTATCTTCTCGGCTGATGCCACAGTCTCCTGGGTAGATAACCTGGACCCAATTGCCGTGGATGACAGCGCCACAACGGATGAAGACACGGCCGTTACCCTGGACGTCCTGGCCAATGACAGTGATCCCGACGGTGACCCGCTGACCGTCACGGCCGTCACCCAGCCGGCCAACGGTTTGGTGGTCATCAACCCCGACAGCAGCCTGACCTACACGCCGGATGCAAATTACAACAGCAACGACAGCGCCGGTCTGCCCGATAGTTTTAGCTATACGCTGGATGACGGGCGCGGCGGAACGGCCACGGCCAATGTCTTCGTCATGGCAACACCGGTCAATGATGACCCGGTGGCAGCCAATGATTTGGCCACAACCAATGAAGACACGGCCGTAACCATTGACCTTCTGGCAAACGACGGGGATGTTGATGGTGACAGCCTGACCATCATAGCCATCACTACCCCTGCGCTGGGCAGCGTGGTCAATAACGGCGATGGTACCATCACCTATACCCCGGCGGCCGATCTGTACGGCACAGACAGCTTTAGCTATACCATTGCCGACGGCAACGGCGGCACAGCCAGCGCCCTGGTGACGATTGAGATTATCCCGGTCAACGACCCCCCGATGGCCGTTGGTGATACGGCCGTCGTGGACGAGGATGAGGTGGTTATCATTCCTGTGCTGGACAATGACAGCGACGTGGACGGCGACCCCATTCAGTTGGTGGCCGTGACGGCCCCAGCCCATGGTGTGGCTGTTATCAACCCGGACGGCACGATCACCTACACGCCCTATGCTGATTACAACGGCCCGGACAGCTTCAGCTACACCAATACCGATGGCAACGGCGCCATGGCTACGGGCACTGTGTTTATTACCATCAACCCGGTCAACGATGCGCCTATTGCCAATGACGATCTAGTCAGTACCTTGGAAGATACGGCCGTGACCATCATGGTGCTTGAGAATGATATCGACGTTGATGGCGATCCCTTGACCGTGACCATCACGATGGCTCCGGCCCACGGGACAGCTATTGTTAACCCCGACGGCAGTATTACCTACACCCCGAATGCCAACTACGACGGGACCGACAGCCTGGTGTATACAGTGAGTGACGGGCTGGAAAGTGATTCGGCCGTTGTAACCATCACCGTTACGGCTGACAACGACAACCCCGTGGCCGTAGATGACATCGTAACGACGCCGGAAGATACGGCCGTGGCCATTGATGGTTTGGCCAACGACTATGACGTTGACGGCGATACCCTCACGGTTGTAGCCGTTACCGACCCGGCAAACGGCACTGTTGTGATCAACCCCGATGGAATGCTGACCTACACCCCGGCGGCTGACTTCAACGGCAGTGACAGTTTTGTCTATACCATTATTGATGGCTTTGGCGGGGCGGATACGGCCCTGGTCACCATCGAGGTGACGCCGGTCAATGATGACCCTGTTGCCAATGATGACAGCGCCACGGTCAACGAAGATACCAGCGTGACCATTGCCGTTTTGGATAATGACAGCGATGTAGATGGGGACAGCCTGTCGGTGATGGCGGTGACGGCACCGGCAAATGGGACAGCCGTTATTAACCCGGATAGCACTATCACCTACACCCCAGATGCCAACTTTAATGGCACGGACAGCTTCAGCTACACGGTGGATGATGGGAACGGTGGCACAACTTCGGCCCTGGTCACTATCTACGTCAACCCGGTTAATGACGACCCGATAGCCCTAGACGACATGGTTATTCTCGATGAAGGCACCATGGCCATCATTGCCGTCCTGGACAATGACAACGACATTGACGGTGACACCCTGGTGGTCACGGCCGTCACCATGCCGGCTTACGGGACGGCCGTTATCAACCCGGATAGCACCATCACCTACACCCCAGATGCTAACTTCAACGGCGCCGACAGCTTCGTCTACACCATTAGTGACGGCAATGGCGGAACGGCCTCAGCAATGGTCATCATCGTTGTCAGTCAGGTCAGTCACAGTTGTGAGTTGTTTCCCATTGCCCTGCATCAGGCTGTTATGGCCGATGCCCAGCCCGGCGATATCCTGGTCAACATCCTCAACGGTGAGCAGCCGGGTAACTTTGGCTGGCTGACCTGGACGGGCAATACCAGCACCCCGGCGCTCATTGACAGCCTGACCCTGCCGGGGGACAGCATCACCTATGTTAATCCTAACGACGCCAGTGATCACATCGTTTCGGCCGGTGATTGGGTCAAAGGCAAGCCGGGCGTTTCCAATGCTCAGGGCGTACGTGCTGCGTTGGATATCCTGAAACTCGTTGACATCGTAGTCCCGGTTTGGGATGTGACGCAGGGGAATGGCGCCAACGCTATCTACCACATTACCGGCTTTGCCACCATCCGCATTCTGGATTACAGCCTGCCCAGCCAAGACCAGATTACGGCCCAATTCATTGGCTTTGCTGCCTGCGGTGGGTAAACTCGGCTGTTAAACATGTAGTTATTCCAGCTTCCTAACAATGGCGCCCCAGGAAATCTGTTCCGCGGGGCGCCATTTTGTTGTCCAGGTTCGAGACGCTTCTATGACTACTTCCACAGCCTTGACCATGATGGCTTTGCCACCGTACCCCTAAAGCAGCCCTATATCCAACTCCGTCCATTTGATGCGGCTGGGTTGCCACTGTATGCCGCCCGGTTACCCATGCCGGTGCGCAAGCTCTACACCGACCCGACCAATAATCCCTTTGAGGCTTCCTTTTGTTTTTCGCACGGCTATCCTGACCAATAGCCAGGGGGCTTCATCTTTTTTCCCTGACAAGTTGTTGATGCACCCTTGGCCTGATTTCCTATTTGACACTGCCTGCCATATGTGCCATAATGCCGACATCATTTCCTCAATTTATTGTTGCTATCTTATATCATGAGGAGGTGGTGCTCATGGATAGTTATTTACCTGAACACACCGTAGCGCTGCCTCCTTTGGAAAGTTAGCGCTACGGTGTAAGCAAAGGCCTCGTTCTCGGACGGGGCTTTTGTTTTGCATAGAAAATGCTTTCATAGTTTATGATTTTTCTTGAAGGAGTCTTTTGAATGAAGCGGGTACCGGTGATTTTATATGGTGCAGGAGGGGTCGGTGGGGCGCTGCTACGGCAAATTGTTCACGGCCGTGAACGAATGGCGGCGCGCAATAACTGTCACTTTGCCGTGGTGGCGGTCACCGACAGCAAAACGTGGCAGTGGGCGGTGAGTGGCCTGAGTGACGAGCAGCTTTTGGATATAGCCGTGACTAAACAGCAAGGGCTGTCAGTTGACCCACAGTGGCGGGAGACAAAGCCGGTGGCGATGCAACGGCCGTCGGATCACGGGGTGTTGGATGCGGCCAGTGAAGCTGAATTAGAGAAAGTGCTGGTGGTGGATGTGACGGCAGCAGATGGTATGGAGTCGGTGCTAAAACACTCTATTAATCTGGGTTATAGTGTAGTCTTAGCCAATAAAAAGCCGCTGGCAGCCCCCTGGGAAAGAGCTTCGGGCTTTTTCAATCATCCCCGTGTGCGCCATGAAAGTACGGTGGGTGGCGGGCAGCCCATTATTGCCACGCTGCGTTACCTGCTAGACACCAACGATCCCATTTACCAGATAGAAGGGCAGATGAGCGGTACGTTGGGCTACATTTGCCAGCGGATGGATGCGGGCGTGGCGTTTGGCACGGCCGTGAAGGAAGCCAAAACCAACGGCTATACCGAACCTGACCCACGTGATGACCTGGGGGGGATGGATGCGATGCGCAAACTCCTCATTTTAGGCCGTATGGCCGGTTGGCCGCTAGAAGAAAGCGACATCACTGTCGAATCGCTCTATGCCCCAGATATGGCTTCGCTAAGCATACCCGAATTTATGGGGGCTATTTCGCAATTGGATGAAACAATGCAGGCACGGGTGGCAGCGGCCAAAGCCAATGGACAGGTGCTGCGTTATGTGGCGGAGGTGAATGCGCAAGGGGGGAGCGTGGGCTTGAAAGCAATCCCGGCTGGCAGCGCCCTGGCAAATCTTAAATATATTAGCTTCCGTACCGAACGCTATGATGATGAGCCGCTGCTCATTGGCGGCAAAGGAGCAGGGGTAGAAATGACAGCCGCCGGGGTGATGGGAGACATGCTGGCCCTGGTGCGCGAAGTTTATTGATCGTTGTTCAGACCTGGGAGGTTTTCCAAACCTCCCAGGTCTGAACACTTATTCGTCAGTGGGTGGGGGCGGCTCACTAAAGTTAAGCAGCACAAATGGCGCAGACAGGACGCGGCGATTACGCTGGATGGGTGAGTCGGCGCCGTTGGGGAATTCAAAGACGCCGGTTTCACCATTATCGGTATACAAGGCAGCGTGCAGCGTTTCTGTGGCGGCAGCAGGGTCAATTTCCACCACAATTTCCCGGTTTAGCCCTGCCCGCAGTGGAGCCACACCCAGGATTTCGCCTGGTGTGCCATTGGCGTTGGCATGAATGGCTACCCATGATGGTTGCTCAACAATGGCATAGGGGATGATGATCTGTTGTTTGGCGTCCGCCGTCTCTTGGGGCACCTGGTCACGGGTGATGATGTAACTGCCGGGTTCGGTGTTGAAGCTGTATGGCAGCCATTGCCGGCCCTGATACACAATGGGGGGGTCTACACGGGGAAAGTCAAAGGCATCACCAGGTTCTGTATCTTCATGCAAGCGAATGTGCAGGGGGTTGGTCACGGCCGTGTGCAAAACCCGCACAGCAACATGCTCATTCACGCCATCTTTTAGGGCGGCGTAGCCAATGATCAGGCCGGGCTGCCCGCCATCATCATAATAAACCACCAGCCAGCCAGGCCCATTGCTGGTGACTCTTTCCACTTGAAATTCACCATCAACGATTGGCTGGTCTAACACATACAAATCTGGCGGATAGGAAACCTGAAAAGGAGCGACAACGGGCTGCCCATTAACTTGAAAGGGGACATCAATGTCGGGCAATTCTAACTGGCGGGCACGGCCGTTGTCGGCATAAATCACCGCATGAAGGATGGTCGTACCCTGCTGCCAGGGAATATGCACCGTTAGATTCTCATTGGCACCGGCGGTGAGCGGCGTTGACCCCAGATAAGCTCCCGGTTGGCCGTCAGCGTCGGCTTGAATGATCAACCAGCCCGGTGTCAGCGCCACCACTTTTTCCAGATGCACCAACCCATCCTCCAAAATTTCTTGATCGTTCACCGCGATAACAGGCAAGGACAATTGAAATTGTGGATTGAAGGTTTGGGCGATAACCCCAGATTCAAACATCAGCGGCACATCGGCCCCATCGGGGAATTCAAATTCACCGGGGACGCCCTGGTCTACGTGCAGCACAGCAGCCAGGGTGGGGGTGGCTGCCAGCGGGTCAATGCGGATGGTTAAGTTGGTGTTGCTGCCGGGTTGCACGGCCGTGTAACCCAATAAATCACCTAACTCATCACCTGGCAACGTGTGAATGGCCAGCCAGCCTGGCTGTGGGCTCAGCACCGAAGCAATTGTAACCTGTCCCTCATCGGTTAGTACCTGGTCATTGACAGAAATGTGGGGGATGACGGGCGTTGGGTTGATGGTGGGTGTGGGGGGGGCCGTGCTGGTAGGCACCGGTGTCTGAGTGGCAGCGGGCGGTAAGGTCGCGGTAGGTGGCGCTGGTACGGTGGGCGTGGGCCTGTCTGCTGTGGTCTGGCGGCAAGCTGCCAGGAAAAAAAGGATAATGAGGATGAACAGCCGATTCAACTTTGACAATTATCTCCAGTCTCATGCAAGTTTTTAACTCTCGTCCCTAAGTAGAACCTATTCATTGTGCCATATATACAGGCAGTAGACCACTCGCTTAACGTGGGGTTCACCTGGCGGAAATGAGAAAACAATGACATTGCTCACATCGTTTTCACTTGACAGCGGCTTATCCCTGTATATTATATAGTACTAAGGTACGGGCGCTGTCAAATTCCTCATGTTTTTTCCACGAAAGCGCTTTTTTTATTTTGAAGGATGGAATAATCTGATGGCCTCACGTATAGTTAAAGGAAGGATTCCAATGGAAAACGCAAATCCAATTGAAAAACGGTTACAGTTGGAGCAGCGGGAGCATGAATTGCATGATCAACTCACCGAAGATACCCGGCGATTGCAGATGGCGCGGGCACAGGTGAAGTATTACGAAGATAGCATGGAACGAACGTTGAAGGAATTGCACGATGTGCGCCAGCAGAAAACGGAGTTGATTGAGCTTTTGAGTACCACCTGGAATGGCCCTGTGGCCGAGCAGCAGCAAAGTAGAGCAAGCGGCTAATTAGTGGCTAATTAGCGGCTAGTTAAAACTGAAACGGCCGTGCCCCACCCTGGACACGGCCGTATTTCCCTCTCTATCCCCTTATTTTTACTCAGCATTTAATCAACAATAACAATTGGAGACCTGACAGGTTTTGGCCTGCGCGGTTTCAAGTTGAACTGGCAAAAAACCTGTCAGGTCTGAACGCTACGATATATGACCTTTTTGCTGTTGGCATCGGCTGCCAACTGCATTAAGCTATCAATTAACTGCGCTTGGTTTAATCAAAACTTGGGATAGCAGTGTTCAATCCTATAACTCTTTTGTAGATTAAAGTGATCGGCAGGAAATTGCGTATGATGATAGAAGAACAGGTTGTACAACTAACAGAAAGAACAGAAAGGGACCCGGAACAAAAAGATGTTGTCCTTAATCTCACGCTGACGGGTGCGCGTGATTGTATTATGAAATTACTGGAACATATGGATGCCATTCAAGGCTTTTCCGTCCTGGACGGTTCTTTTGTTGTCAGTTCCAACCAATCAACGCCCCATTGATTCTCCTGATTTGCTTCTTTTAACGGCCGTCCTACGCAGGACGGCCGTTTTATTTTCCCCATCAGCGGCTAACCCCAAACTATCAATTGTGCTATTATTCTGCCTATGTCAACTATTATCCTGGTGCGGCATGGCGAAAATGATTGGGTGAAAAAAAACCGGCTGGCAGGTTGGATTGAGGGAGTGCATTTGAACGAGAACGGCCGTGCCCAGGCCGCTGCGGCCGCCGATAGATTGAGCCATCTACCCATCAAAGCGATCTACAGCAGCCCCATTACCAGATGCCTGGAAACGGCCGTGCCCATTGCCACCCCCCACCAACTGGAAATCACCCCCCTTAACGAACTGGGCGAAGTCCGGTATGGTGACTGGGAAGGGGAGAAAATAAAAACGCTGACCAAAAACAAACTTTGGTTTGTGGTGCAATTTTTCCCCAGCCGTCTCCGTTTTCCCAACGGCGAGGCCTTGCGCGAAGTCCAGTTCCGGGCCATTCAGACATTAGAAAAGCTGGCGCAGCAGCACCCGGAGGAGATGATCATCGTCGTTTCCCATGCCGACCTGATCAAGCTGGTGTTGGCCCATTACCTGGGCGTGCATATAGACCTGTTCCAACGGCTGACCATCGCCCCCGCTTCCTTAAGTGTGATAACATTACCGGAAAATGGCGGTGTGCGTATTGGCCGCATGAACGATGACGGCCCATTACAACCACCACCAGCTAAAAAACTGGACAAGAAAAAGACGGCATAATGGAGATTGGAGTATATCAACGCTCCAATCTCCTGAAGGATTTTGCACATGGCGCGTCATATTGAGTTGAATCCGGTGACGCATCTCACAGTCGGCACACTCGGCGAACCGGGCCAGCGCACATTTTTTGTGCAGGGCAGCCGGGGCACACAAACCATATCGCTGGTGATTGAGAAAGAGCAGGCGCGTATGCTCGCCAGCAGTTTCGAGTCACTTCTGGCCGAATTGAACACCAAATACCCGCAGCCTGCCCAGGAAGCCCCGGTGTGGACAGACATGCGCTTGAAAGAGCCGGTACAACCCCTCTTTCGCGTGGGGAATATGGGGCTGGGGTATAACGAAGATAGCGATCAGGTGGTGCTGGTGGCGTATGAACTGGTAGAGGAAGGCGAGGAACCGAATGTGGTCAGCTATTGGGCCACCCGTACTCAGGTGCAGGCGCTGGTGCAACATGCCAACGAGGTTGTCAGGGCCGGACGTCCCATTTGTGGCAATTGTGGCCGGCCGATAGACCCGGATGGTCATTTTTGCCCGCATCGCAATGGCCACGCGGCGTGACCAATGAGCAATCTGAAGAGATTGAGGCGTCATAATTATGTAAATATGTAATTGGGTAATCGCGTCATTGAAGAAGCCAATTACCAATTACCCAATTACTTCATTACCACCATGGATACGGCCGTCATTACCACACTTCTGCAATTTGGTGATATACACCTGGAAGGGCTGTTGCCCTGGAGTTCTAACTACACTTTTCTGGTGCGCATTTGCCCCAACACGGCCGTAACCCAAGCACTTGGTGACACCCATCCCCCCCTGACAGAACTGAAAGCTGTTTACAAACCACGCCGGGGGGAACGGCCGTTGTGGGATTTTCCTCAGGGTTCTTTGCACCAACGGGAAAGGGCCGCTTTTTTAGTGAGCGAGGCGCTGCAATGGGGTCTCGTGCCCCCCACCGTCTTGCGAGACGGCCCACATGGTATGGGTTCCGTGCAACTGTTCATCCCCCATAACCCCGACTGCCACTACTTCACCATTGAAGGCAACACCGCCTTTGCCCCCCAATTACAAAAAATCACCTTGCTGGACATTCTGATCAACAATGCCGACCGCAAGTCAGGCCATGTTCTCATTGAAGAGCCAGAAACACCGACCAAAACAGATCGGCTGTGGTTGATCGATCACGGCATCTGTTTTCATGCGGAATACAAACTGCGTACCGTCATCTGGGAGTTTGCGGGCACGGCCGTACCCGCGCCGCTGTTGTCAGGCATTACCCACCTGGGGCAAACGCTGGCACGAAAATCTGGTTCACTGTATGATGAGTTGTCGCAGTTGTTATCGGCGCAGGAGTTAACCGCGCTCCGGCGCCGCATACGCACCATCGTTGAGGAAGGAAGATTTATTACCCCAGGGCCAGGCCGTCATTACCCCTGGCCCCCGGTGTAAAACGGCCATCATGACTCACAAGCTACTCATCGTAGATGACCATCCCGAAACCTTAGAAATTATCTCCCGTGTATTGCGGCAGCAGGGTTATGCCGTCATTACCACTGCCTCCGGCGTACAGGCGCTAACCCTGGCTGACGCCGAACAGCCGGACCTCATCTTGCTCGATGGGATGATGCCCGACCTGGATGGGTGGGAAGTGTGCCGCCGCATCCGCAACAACCCCAAAACATCCCAGACGCGCATCATCATGTTTTCGGCCGTTAATGTGGCCGAGCAAAAATTGGCCGGGTTTAACGCCGGCGCGGATGATTACCTGACCAAACCCACAGAACCGGTGGAGTTAATAGAGCGCGTGCAGACCTTACTGGAAAATGTGCCGCCCCGCCCAGACCTGGCAGGCGCCGTGCCGCCGGTGGTTGAGCCGCCGGTTGCCAAAGCGGCGGCCATGGGCCGCACGGTAGCCCTGTCGCCCAGCAGCCAGGTTGTGGCGGTTGTGGGGGCGCGGGGCGGCGCGGGGGCAACCCAGTTAGCCATCAATTTAGCCATTGTCATGGCTGCGCCAGACCATCCGGTTACATTGGTAGACCTGGATGTGCGCCAGGGGCATGTGGCGCTTTATTTGAACCAGAAAGTGGGTAATGGCTTGAACAAGCTGGCCCGTTTTCCAGAGAATATACTGGTCAAGGATATATCTGCCCGGCTCATGCCCTATAACGACCATTTGCAACTGCTGCTGACGGAGAGCGATCTGGCTGCTGCCGGTGATGTGCCATCAGCCGTGCAGGTGGAGAAGATCATGGAAGCGATGGCGCTTTTGGGGGGTACGGTGGTGGTGGATTGTGGGCTGGGGATCACGGCCGTCAATCGCCCCGTCATTGATCAAGCCGACCACTTGCTGTTGTGCGTCCAACCAGAGCGTGTGGGGCTGGCGGCGGCCAAACTCTTCATGGCCCAATTAAAAGACATCTTGTTTCCCCACACACAATTACACCTGGTTTTGCTGGAGTTTGGCGGCAGCCTGACCGTCCCCCAACAAGCTGTTGAATCGTTTTTGGGATGGCCGGTTGCGGCCGTTATTCCCATTCCACCTCAAGATTTGCGCCGCGCCGTCAACAAAAGCATTCCCCTGGTTCAACTCAATCCAGAAGGCAAAGTGGCCGCCATGATCGGCCAGTTAGTCCGCCAATTGGCAAAAACGTAGGCATGGGACATGTCTGAATTAGATTCTCTTCTCCGCAAAGCAATTGCTTTGGTGCAGAAAGCCCATACGATTGTGGCCCTCACCGGCGCCGGGATCAGTACCCCTTCGGGCATTCCCGACTTTCGCAGCCCACACGCCGGTTTGTGGGAACAGGCCAACCCGATGGAAATAGCCTCAATTTATGGCTTTAAGCATGATCCCCGGCCGTTTTACCAATGGCTTTATCCGTTAGCCCAAACCGTCCTCAATGCGCAGCCTAATGCGGCGCATCTGGCATTGGCCCATATGGAGCAGGCCGGGGCGCTCTCCTGCATCGTCACCCAAAATATAGACCTGCTGCACCAGAAGGCCGGTTCCAAAACGGTGTATGAAGTCCACGGCCACATGCGCGATTTTACCTGTATGGGTTGTGAAGAGATAGTCCATGCTGATCTGGTTACGCCGCGTTTCCTGGAAACGGGCGATGTGCCCTTGTGCCTGAGTTGTGGCGGCGTCTTAAAGCCGAACGTAGTCCTTTTTGGCGAGGTGCTGCCATTACATGTGTTGCAGCAGGCACAGTATGAAACGGCCGTGTGCGATCTGATGCTGGTTGCCGGTTCTTCGTTGGAAGTAAGTCCGGTGAATGAACTGCCCTGGCAGGCCAAACGCCAGGGTTCCCGGCTTATCATCGTTAACCTGGATGAAACCCATCTGGACCACATCGCTGATGTGGTCATCCACGCTGACGTAGTGGACATATTGCCGCAGTTGGCGGCGGCGGTTAAAGATAGAGATTAGGAAATTCAATCTCCTAATCTCCTAATCTCCCCATTTAGGTCGTTTGAGTTCATATGAATAGTGACAAATCTTTTCATGGACATGAATTTGGCGGACAGGCCATTGCCGAAGCGTTAGGCCCGGTACGGTTGCAGCGTCTGCTGGAAATCAGTACCCGGCTCAGTTCCACCTTACGGCTCAGTGAACTGTTGAATCTGGTGATGGATGTCTCTACGGAACTGACGAATACAGAAGCAGCTTCCATTTTGCTGGTAGACCGGACATCGGGGCAGCTTCATTTTGTGGCCTCCACCAGTGGCTCGGTGCCGGAGAACACGGCCGTGCCCCTGGATGGCAGTATTGCCGGTTGGGTGGTGCGGCACGGCCGTTCCCTCATCATTGATGATGTAGGCCAGGATGACCGCCACTATGCCAGTGTGGACGAAGAACTCTCCTTCAGCACCCGCTCTATGCTGGCGGTGCCCCTGGTGACGCCCAAAGGGGTTATTGGCGCGTTGGAGGTGTTGAACAAACGGGACGGCCGTCACTACACCAGCCAGGATGTGGCCCTCATGGAAGCGTTGGCCTCGCAGTCGGCGGTGGCCATTGTGAATGCCCACCTCTTCAACCAGTCTGATCTGCTGGCCGAAGTGATGCACGAAATCAAAACGCCACTCATGGCCATCAATTCTGCCGCTGAACTGCTCAGTCGCCCAGAAGTGCCCGTGGAACGTCACGGTCAGTTGATCGCCATGATCAAGCGCGAATCGCAGCGCCTATCCAAAATGACCCGTGACTTTCTGGATTTTGCCCGGTTGGAATCGGGGCGGGCGCGGCTGGAGATGACCCCGGTAGCGGTAGCCGAGGTGGTGCAGGAAGTGGAACACATTTCGCAGTCACAGGCAGCGGAACGAGGGATTAACATTGAAATTCACTGCGCCGAGGATTTGCCTACTGAGAGCAGTGCCCAGGTGGTGCTGGCCGACCGGGATCGGCTAAAGCAAGTGCTGCTGAATCTGGTCAGCAACGCCACCAAGTACAACAGGGACAACGGCCGTATCACTATCACCGCCCAACTGGCACAGCAAGAAGTCCACATTGGCGTGGCCGACACCGGCCCCGGCATCTCGGCTGAGGATATCGAACACCTCTTTGAACGCTTCTACCGCATCCCCGGCAGCGAACGGCGTGAAGGCAGTGGGCTGGGGCTTTCGGTGGCCCAGAAGATTGTAGAAGAGCATCACGGCCGTATTGAAGTGACCAGCACCCTGGGCGAAGGCACAAGGTTTACGATCTGTTTGCCGGTGACGGCCGTTAATCAGTGATGCGTGATACGTGAGAACTCTCTAGTCACGCATCATGCATCACGCATCATCGTTATGCTCGAACCCTTCCTCGCCCTCTGGTCAACCCCCACCTGGTGGAGCCATCTCTTGTGGACGGCGCTGCTATTTCTGCTGGCCTGGCTGGTATACCGGCTCTCTTCGCGTCTGGCCGACCGGCTGCTGCACGTAGGGCGACTTTCTAAACAAGGGCGGGAGATGCGCCTAGAACGGTACCAGACCCTACACAACCTCATCGCCAGTATGATTGCGTTTCTGGCATTTCTCACGGCCTTCATCCTTACCCTCAGCCAGTTTGTCCGCGCCGAGACGCTCATCTGGATGGTTGGTTTATTTAGCGCGGCGTTTGGGTTGGGGGCACGGCCGTTGATCAGCGACTTTCTCACCGGCATCAGCTTCCTCTTTGAAGACCCATTTGACGTGGGTGATAAAGTGGAACTGCTGGATGTAGAAGGCGTTGTGGAAAGGGTCAACTTGCGTACCACCATGCTGCGCGCTCCCAGCGGTGAACTGTTGGTGGTGCCCAACGGCGAAATCCGCCTGGTGCGCAATTTCAGCCGGGGCCTCTTTTCCCCGGCGACGATTACGCTTAAACTGGCCGCCAGTGATTTGCCCGATGCGCTGCCGGTGCTGGAATCGCTGGGCAAAGAGGCGGTGATTCTGCTGCCCAATCTGGTAGAACCCTGGCGGATCATCAGCGAATCGGGCGAGATGGGGCAGCAAACGGAGTTGACACTGCTGGCTAAAGCCCGCTTTGGCATGGGCGCGGAAATGCGCCCCCGCCTGCTGGCGCTGGTGCATGAGCGGTTGCAGGAGGCGGGGATTCAGTTGGCGGATTGAGGCGGCGAGTGATGAGTGACGAGTGACGAGTGATGAGTGACGAGTGATGAGTGATGAGTGACAAGTGGCGAGTGACGAGTGAAGACCTTACTTGACACCTGACACCTGAACACGTAAACACGATGCCCAGAGGTGTGACGATGGATGAGCAAATTAAACAGGCATTGGCGGCGGTGGCGGGGCAATTTGCCGATAAGCGGGTGCATGTGTGCCAGGTGGAGGTCACGGCCGTGACTGACGGCCGTATTACCCTGGCGGGCGCCGTGCTGGATGAGGTTACGCTGACGGCCGTACTCTCCCACCTGGCGGCAACCTGTCCGGAATATGCGCTGGACGCGACGGCCGTGACCATCTTGCGCCCGCCTGACCGGGCCAAACTGGCCGTTTGCACCACCGTCACCGGCCTGTATAACAGCCCTGGTTTCCTGTCTGAGCCGGGCAGCTATTTGCTGAATGGGATGCTGTTGGAACCGTTGCAAGCGGACGGCCGTTGGCTTTTTGTGCGCCAGGAAGATGGCTATCTGGGTTGGGTCTATGCGCCTTATTTGGGCGATGCGCCGCCGGCTGCGCTGACGCACCTGGTGTGTGAACCGGTGGCGCTGCTGCGCCCGGAACCGGATGAACGGGCCAGCATTGAAAACCGGGTACTGGCGGGCACGGCCGTTGCCGTTACCCACGCCCACAATGATTGGCAGCAAATTGCGCTGGCCGGGCTGCCGGGCGGCTGGCTGCCCACCGCCCACCTACGCCCGCTGGCCGATTTACCCCAGACGCCCGCCGCCCAACGCGCCCAACTCGTCGCCGATGCGCCCCGTTTTACCGGCGTGCCCTATGTGTGGGCGGGCGTTTCGGCCTATGGCATAGATTGTTCCGGTTATGTGCAGTTGCTCTACCGGCTGGCGGGTATGACCCTACCCCGCGACGCGGACATGATGTTTGCCGCCGGGCAGCCGGTGGAACCACCATACCGGCCCGGCGACCTCTTCTTTTTCGGCAGCGAAAGCGGCCATCGGCACATCTCCCACGTGGGTATGAGCCTGGGTGGCTGGCAAATGATTCACTCGTCGCGCAGCCGGAATGGGGTGTTTGTGGATGATGTGACGGCCGTGACCCATTTACGAGACACCTTTGCCGGCGCGCGTTCGTTTTGGGGAGATTAAGAAATTGAGAGATTGGGAGATTGCCCAGGCGGAGGATAGCATCTGGAAACGTTAAACGGCCGTGTCATCAAAGCGATTAGTGGCTTCTTCACCGTAGAAACGGACAGCGGCGAGATTGTGGCGCAGTTGCCGGGGCGGTTGAAGAAGGAGTGGCAGGAAAGCTCCATTGTGGCGGTGGGGGATTGGGTGAGCGTTTCCCTGAACGCGGATGGCACAGGCGTCATTGAAGAGGTGGCGGAACGGAAGAGTGTACTCTCCCGCTCACGGCCGTCGGCCCGCGACCGTGACCTGAGCAGCGACCAGGAACAGGTGTTGGTGGCGAACATTGACCAGGTGGTGTTTGTGTTTGCCATGAAAGACCCATTCCCCAGTCTGCGTAAACTGGATCGTTTTCTGGTGGTGGCGGAGATGAATCAGTTGACGGCCGTCGTCTGCGCCAATAAAGTAGACCTGGTGAAGCCGGAAAAAGCACACGAACTGTTTGATGTATATGCTCAAATTGGCTACCAGGTCATTTATACCAGCGCTACGACCGGGGCGGGTATTGACGAATTACGTCGCTGTTTGCAGGGTAAAATTTCGGTATTGGCGGGGTCATCCGGGGTAGGAAAGTCGAGTTTGCTTAATGCTATCCAGCCCGGCCTGGGGCTGAAGGTGAGCGAGGTGAGCAACTATTCCGGCAAAGGGACACATACCACCCGCTTTGCCCAACTGTTGGCGCTGGACGGTGGCGGCTATGTGGCCGATACGCCGGGCATTCGCGGCCTGGCGTTGTATGATCTGGAACCGGGGGAGGTGGACGCCTATTTCCGCGAGATTGCCCCCTTTGTGGCCGATTGTCGCTTTAGCGATTGCAGCCATCACCATGAGCCGGGTTGTGCGGTGCGCGCAGCCGTGCAGCGCGGCGACATTTCCCCGCAGCGGTATGAAAGCTACCTGCGCCTGCGCGAAGAACACCAGGCGCTCGACGACGCAGCGTATTGAAGTATTGTGTATTCCATAGCTTGGGCTGAATACGCAGTATGTAATATAGGTTGTCAGCCGCACAAGTTATCAAGGTGCCAGGAAAGTATATGGAACTGTTGCTCTTATTGATTGATCTTGTGGCTAATCTGGACGCTTATCTGGCGCAGGCTGTTAGCGTCTTTGGTGTGTGGACGTATCTGCTGCTGTTTCTGGCGGTATTTTGTGAGACAGGGCTTGTCATTGCTTCCATCATACCCAGCGATTCACTTTTATTTGTGGCAGGTGCTCTGGGGGGAGTGGGCTTACTCAATGTCGTTGTCTTGTTTTTCCTGTTCATGATGGCTGCTATTTTAGGGGATTCGTTCAATTATTGGTTGGGCAGTGTGATTGGGGCGCGGGCGTTTGACGGCCGTTTCCGTTACCTGAAGCCAGAACATTTGGCGCAGGCACGGGCGTTCTTTGACCGGCATGGCGGTAAGGCCGTCATCCTGGCCCGTTTTGTGCCGCTGATGCGTACCTTGGTGCCATTTGTGTCGGGATCGGGGGCCATGGCCTACGGCCGTTTCCTCACCTACAACATCGTTGGCAGCACTGTCTGGGTTTCCACTTTCCTTTTTGCCGGTTACTTCTTTGGCTCCCTTCCCTTTGTACAAGACAATTTCAGCCTCATGCTCCTGGTTGTTGTCACCCTGTCGTTCATACCGGCAGGAATGGAATTTTTACGCAGCAAACTGGCTGCTTCCCGCCAAAAAGCGCCAGAAGCGCCATGACTTTGATGGCAGGTCACTGGCCACCTGCCCCTGCCACTTTTTCCCTCAACCTTTTGGTGGATACGGCCGTAATCACCTGACTGACCCCACATTCCATCCCTCGACAATCCAAATTCAATCCCCCGATTGCTTACTTTCCCTTCGCCAACCGGTAAGCTGTACCCATCTTAATCAAACTCAGGCGGCAGGTGTCTGCAAAAGGTCTGCCCCCGTCAAACTGCATTTTGCCCTGGGCAAAGTTGTAGCAGGAGAAAAAACATGGGCGACGAAATGAAAGAATTGAAAGATGAAGAACGAGAAGGGGCAGCCGAAGACAAAGGCAGTAATTGGATTATGGCTCTCGTTTTGATTGTGGTCGGCGTGGGGTTATTGCTCAGCAATTTTACAGAGTTTTCGTTGAACAATTGGTGGGCGCTGTTTTTGCTCATACCGGCCATCACCATGCTGCGCAACGTGTGGGTGGATTATCAGGCACACGGCCGTCTCACCAGCAGAAGCACCGGCGCGCTTATCGGTGGGTTGACCGTCCTGGCAGCCATGGCCGTCTTCCTTTTCAACCTGAGTTGGAGCGGGCTGTGGCCCTTGGGCTTCATTTTTGGTGGCATCTCCGTCTTGTTGAGCAGCCGCCGCTAAGAAAGGGGCGGCCACAAGGGCCGCCCCACCTCTGAGGAAAACATAATGAACCACATCATTGAAGTAAAGAACCTGCGTAAGACTTACGGCCGTACCATAGCCGTGGCAGATGTCTCCTTAACCGTGCAGCCGGGTGAAATCTTCGGCATCGTCGGCCCCAATGGCGCCGGCAAAACCACCACCATCGAGTCCATCATTGGCCTGCGCCAGCCAGATGGCGGGTCAGTTTCCGTCCTGGGCATGAACCCACAGGCCGAACCCAAAAAGCTGGGCAACCGTATTGGTGTGCAGCTACAAGAAGCGGCGCTGCCCGACCGAATGAAGGTATGGGAGGCGCTAGATTTGTATGCCTCATTTTATGAGCGTACCGTGCCCTGGGAACCATTGCTGGAAACATGGGGGCTGGCAGACAAACAGCAGGCGCAGTTTGGCAATCTGTCCGGTGGGCAAAAGCAGCGGCTGTTTATCGCGTTGGCCTTGCTCAATGATCCGGAGGTGGTCTTTCTGGACGAATTGACGACCGGGCTAGACCCGCAGGCCCGCCGCGCCACCTGGGATCTGGTACGCGCCATTCGGGAAAAAGGCAAGACGGTGGTGCTGATCACCCATTTTATGGACGAGATTGAAGCGCTGGCGGATCGGGTGGCGATTATTGATCACGGCCGTGTCCTGGCCTTAGACACCCCGGCTCATCTGATTGCCCAACTGCATGGTGAAACGCAGGTGCATTTCACCACGTCAAATGGGTTTGCTGCCGATGTGCTGTGTGAGGTAGCGGGGGTCACGGCCGTGAACCAACACCACCAGCAAGTCACCGTCACCGGCAGCGGCCCGCTGCTGGCAAACGTCGCCACCGCCCTGGCCCAATACAACATTGCCCCCTACGACCTGCGCGTACAGCAGGCCAATCTGGAAGATGTGTTCCTGGCCCTGACGGGGCGGAACATTCGTGTGTAGGGCGACCCGATGGGTCGCCCCACCAGGAGACAACCATGAAACCTTTTCTCAAACTCACCTATTCCGAACTAAAACTGCAATTACGCGAGCCGGTTGGCCTCTTTTTCACGCTGGCCTTTCCCGTCATGCTCATGGTCTTGTTTGGCCTCATCTTTGGCAACGAGGCTGAAACCTTCCTGGGCGGGTATGGGCAGGTAGACCTGTCGGTGCCCGGCTACATTGGCATGATCATCGGCACCATTGGCATGTTGAGCATTCCCCTCAGCATCGCCACTTACCGGGAAAATGGTGTATTGCGCCGTTTACGGGCCACGCCGGTGCAGTCCAAAGCTATCCTCTGGTCACAGGTGGCGGCGCAAACCATCATCGCGCTGCTGGGCATTGCGCTGTTGGTGATTACCGGTCTGCTGCTGTTTGATCTGCGATTACCCAGCGGTGGGGATGTGATGATTTTGCCGGGAATTTTGCTGAGCGCCTTTAGCTTTTTTGCTATCGGTTTTGTGCTGGCAGGGGTGATGCCTACGCCGCGCACGGCGCAGGCGGTGGGCATGGCGATCTTTTTCCCCATGCTTTTTCTCTCTGGCGCAGCCATGCCTCGTTTTATTATGCCTGAAGGGGTGCAAGAGGTGGCCAAAGTACTGCCGTTGACGCAGGTGGTCATTTTGTTGGAAGACCTGTGGCTGCGCGGCGAATGGAATCTGACGGCCGTCGCGGTGATTACGGCCGTACTCATCCTCGGCCTCATTATTTCCCGGTTCACCTTTCGTTGGGAGTGATAGGAGGTAATTGGGTGATTGCGTAATTACGTAATTACCCAATTACCCAATTACCGTCTTATAATGAACCGTATGTCTGGCATAAATCCACATTCTCAAACCGATGTCTGGGTCAAATGGGATTGGCTGTGGACGACCATCTTTTATGCGTCTGTGGCCGTTTCTACTTTTTTCATGCTGGTGGATGACGGCCGTGAGGGTACTGTCTGGTTGCCGTTGGCGCTGACGGCCGTACTGCTGCTGTGGCATGGCGTTGGTTTGCAACTGGCTTTTCGCGGGCGGGATCGGGGGGCACGGCCGTATCTGCAATTTTTGGTCATTGTGGGCGACATTGGCCTCTGGTTTGTGTTGGTCAATCTGTCACCAGCCTACTACTTTGTCCTGGCCGGATTGTTCAGCCAGATATTCCGCCACCTACCCATCCCCTATGCCATTGCCGCGACGTTGCTGCTCATTACCTCCATCATCTATCAGCAGTCCAGTGACATGGGGCAGCCCATTTCATTGAGCAACCCCATTGTCTGGATTTATCTGTTTGCCGGGGCGTCCAGCATTTTGTTGGGCGCATGGATGTCGGCCATTATTGCTCAAAGTATGCAGCGGCGGCAACTGATTGAGCAACTGGAGAGAACCCAGGCGGAATTGGCGGCAGCCAAACGGCATGAAGGTATGTTGGAAGAGCGGCAGCGGCTGGCGCGGGAAATTCACGATACGCTGGCGCAGGGGTTTACCAGTATTGTCATGCACCTGGAAGCGGCCGAACAGGCCATGCCAGATCAGCCGGAAACGGTGCAAAAACATCTGGAGCAGGCGCGCACAACCGCCCGCATCAGTCTGGATCAGGCGCGGCGGGTGGTGCAAGATTTGCGCCCTGATTTGCTGGATCAACAATCGTTGCCGGAGGCAATTGAACGCACGGCCGTGCGCTGGCAAGAAGAAACCAGCATCCCGACTAACACAACCATCACCGGCAGCCCTAATCCGCTACATCCTGACGTAGAGGTCACGCTGCTGCGGGCGGCTCAGGAATCGTTGAACAACATACGCAAACATGCGCGGGCCACGGCCGTGCAAATCACCCTCTCCTATATGGGCGATATGGTCATACTGGATGTGCAGGATAACGGTGTGGGCATCAACGGCGCGACCCCCTCGTCGTTGAGCAGTGGTTATGGTCTGCAAGCCATGCGCGAGCGCACCGCGCAATTAGGCGGCGCAGTGGAAATCGAAAGCGTACCCGGCGAAGGTACAACTGTTGTGGTCTCTATTCCCATTGGAGTTTTGAATCAATAGTATGGAGAAAATTCGTATTCTTATTGCTGATGATCACCCGGTGGTGCGGGAAGGGTTGGCCGGAATGCTGGCCGGGCAGGATGATTTTGAGGTGGTGGGGCTGGCGGCGGATGGGGTTACGGCCGTGACCCTCACCCTCGCCCTTTCCCCCGATGTGACCCTGATGGATTTACGGATGCCCGCTCTGGACGGCGTGGGCGCCATTGAAGCCATCAAAAAGGCGCAGCCCACTGCCCATATCCTCGTCCTCACTACCTATGACTCCGACGCCGACATTGTGCGGGCTATCGCTGCTGGGGCTACCGGCTACCTGCTCAAGGATGCGCCGCGTGAAGAACTGTTCCGGGCTATCCATGCCACCGCCAGAGGCGAATCGGTGCTGTCCCCGGCCGTCGCCTCCCGGCTGATGACCCGGATGCGCGCCCCGGCCGAAGAAAACCTGAGTGCCCGCGAAATTGAAGTGCTGCAACTGGTGGCCAAAGGAGCCAGCAACCAGCAAATTGGCAAAGAACTGCACATCAGCACCGCTACCGTTAAGAGCCACCTGATTCATATTTTCAACAAGTTGGGGGTTGACGGCCGTACCGCTGCCGTCACTGCGGCTCTGGAAAAGGGAATCATCACTCTGGAACGATAAAAACGTAAGCCGTAATCCGTTATCTGTAACCCCACTATGGATTACGGAATTCGGATCACGGCTTACGAATTACGACTTACGTCTTACAAACTACGGCTGCAAATACTCATCTGCCACCGCTTGCACAAACAACTTGATCGTATCGCCGTTGTCGGCTGTGCCGGTGAAGGCCCAGGCCGGCTGCAAGTAGATGGTGGGGGATGGCCGCCAGGTCATCTCTTGCCCTTCCGGGATTTCCGGGAAGGCGTAGGTGACGAAGAAGACCAGTTCCACATTGTTCACCGTCACCTGCCCATATCGGAAGGGGGCAAAGGGGCCGTCAATGGGCAGAATGCTCACATCACCATCCACCGGGTAGCCTTCGCCTTCAATGGGTAGCTCCGGTTCGGGATACTCGATGTATTTGTCAATGCTTTCCCAATCCAGTACCGGATATTCCAGGCCGGTATCACGGACGCCGTACCCAAAGAGGTTAACCTTCAACCCATCGGCAATGTCAGCCGGAGCATTAGGCAGGATGTAGATGCTGCCATCCTCACCGTAGAAGCGTAACTCATCACCCTGCCAACGCACCACACCAACCTGGAAGACGGGTGTGTACTCGGCCAACGCTTCCCAACCGGCCAGTTGCAGTTCGGTCTTGTCGCCGTTCAGCGTACCCCAGACGTGAAGCTGGCTGTCACGAGCGCCGGCCAGGGCGTTGAGCGTGGCGTCATCAGCGATAACGTTGAAGCCCCGAATTTTAACGAGCGGCGTGCCGCCATCTACCGGCCGGTACACCACCGGCCATTCGTATAGATGCACTTCGCTGTTGGGCGTGAATTCACGGCCCCAGTACTGGTAATCGGCCAGGTAATCCGGCAGTTCTTCCACCGGCATGTCTACGCCAGGGTCGGGCATGAAGGTGTAGAACTGGATGTGGTTTTCAAACACGCCACCCAGCACCCGCTGCCAGGCCTGTTCGGCGGTGATGAGCGGGTAGTTGCCCACGGCCGTCCACTCGGTAGATGTATTGTCCCAAACATAAACCACTTCGTTCTCCGGGTTCAGGCTGACGGAGATTTCCGGTTCGTTGACGCGACGGCCGTCTACCAGCCGGTAGAACACCACGCTGTCACCCACCTGCGCTTCCGCCTCATAGGGGAAGTTCAGTTGCCCGCGCTGCGCCAGGAAAGCCTCGGCAATAGCCACCGTTTCTGGGCGGAGCGTGGGGTTCCAGTTTTCGTAATTGAAACGAGCCGCTGCGGCCTCATCGGCATAGTTGATGGCCCAGGAATCCATCCGCAGATTGCGTGGCCCATCAAAGACGATATAAACGGGCGGCGGTGCATCTTCCGGCACGTCTGAGGGGTATGTTTCCACAAACAACGGGCCGGTAAAACCATATTGGTTGGCAATCTCGCGGGCCTGTTCCGGGGTCAGGTTCACTTCTGGCTGCCGCTGGTGTACGAAGCCGCTGACGGGTTCTATCGGCAGGGTACCATTCAGAATGAAGGTGGTGCCGGAGAACGGGTCCATCATTTTCAGATCGAACTCTTCAATTGGCATGGGTGCATCGGTCGTGCCATCCCCACCACCACCCATGCCCATAGCAGGCGCATCAAAGCGAGGTAGCTGGGCCAACTCTTCGGCAGGGGTGGGCTGTTCGGCAACGGCCGTTTCCCCTGGCGTGGCTGGTGTATTGGTTGTTTCTGGTAAGGTTTCTTCGGGTGCGGGGGTAACTTCCGCCACCTGCGGCGTGTTGCCGCCGGGCAAGAAGCCCCGCCCCAGGGCGATAGCCCCGAACAAAAATATGAGTGTGAGTACCGCGCCAAGCGCGAGTGTGCGTTTCATGGTAAATCCTTCCTTAAGCATCTGAGTTAAGTCGCGCCAGAATGATGCCTGTTCTGGCGCCGCTCTACTTTTTTTTAGTTGGTTGGCTCTGGCTGAGAGCCGCCGCTGCAACTGCGCCACAAAGCTGGGATCCGGGTTGGTCTGGGCAGACAGATCAATCAGGTTGGCAGCCAGGCGGGCTTCGTTGGTGGGCGTTTCCTCAGCCGTTTTGCCTTGCATGACGGCCGTCACCATCTGATCCAATTCATCGGCTAACTGTTGTTCTGTCTTGTTCATGATCCATTCTCCAGGCCACTCTTCAAACCACTCTTCAGGCCAGTCTCCCCTGCCGGGTATAATTGGGCTTGTAAATCGCGCAGACCGCGATGGAGTAACATGCGTACCGCCGGTTCGTTTTTGCCCATCAACCGGGCCACCTCGGCCACTTCCAGCCCGGCAATCAGTCGCAGGGAGATAGCTTCGGCGCGGTCGGGGGCAATGGTTTGCAGCTTACGCGCCACCAGTTCCATACTCAGCCGTTGGTCTACCAGGTCATCCGGGTGTTCGTCTGAGTCGGGCACGGTTTCGGCCTCTTCCAGGTCGGTTTCCGGGCGGCTGCGGCGGTAATAGTCGGCCGCTTTGTTGTGGGCAATACCAAACAGCCAGGCCAGAAACGGCCGTTG
>CAADGU010000569.1 GCA_900696625.1 uncultured Chloroflexota bacterium
ACACATTTTATGCGCCAATTTGCTGGTGGGTTTCCATGAGCAGCAGCGGCTGCAACCGCAAATTGTGGCCGGGATGGAAGCGCCGCTGGAAAATGAGTTTGAGAGCAACTTTGTGCGGCGGGCGAATGAGATCATCCGCCAAAAAGCGCCGCCCGGTATTTCCCGGCTGATTCAACTGCTGTGGCGGCGGCGGTTAAAAGGGGTTTCGCGGCATATTGCCGATGACTGGCGCGAGATTTCCACCCGCTGGATTATGACGATTGCCCTGCCCACGGAAACGCTGCGTTTAGGAATGGATGTACCCCCGCTGCCCAACGGCCGTCCCTTCCCCGCTGATCTCACCACTCTGCAACTGGCGGCGTTAACGGCCGTACTCGCCACCGTAGACCGCACCCCCAACAGTGCCCACCGCAGTGCCGCCCGCGACTGGGGCAATCTGGCCGACCGCATGAACTACATCGCCGACCTGTTCCGCTCCCGCCAACAGGAAGCCAGCCTCTACCAACAACCTTTCAGTGATGCCCAGGTGGAGGAAATTCGGCACGGCCGTGTGCCTCCTGCCCCGCTTTGACCAGGCGGTGTTTATTTCTCAACACCGTTACTCTGGCATCCTGATTCGTAAACGATCCTGTTCGGCGGTGATAATAGCGCCTACCCTCAAATCCGATTCGTATGTTTGCAGAATATGGAGGCAAACGGTCGTTTGCTCTTTCAAAGACAAATTCACCAACCGCACAATCCCCGCGTGAGGTTTCCCTGTAACACAGCCAACATGCCAAAATCCTTATCCAACGTCACCAATACCCGCCCTTCGCGGTGAGCCAGCGCCATGATTTCATCATCGCCCGGATCACGTTCCCAGGCTCCACTCCAAACGACATCATGCCCGGCGTTAGCAAGCGGCATAAGCAAAGAACCAGACAGGCACGTATCGAGCAACACTTTCATACGGCCGTTGCCAAAATTAAGGGTTCAATTCGTTCTTGAGCTACCGCTTTTCGGGCATAAAGTAAACAGGCTTGAATATCGGCTGCCTCCAACCAGGGATAAGCCGCCAACAACTCATCTGGTGTATCGCCTGCGGCCAACATCCCCAACACATGTTCCACCGCCAGCCGTCGCCCCCGAATTATCGGTTTACCGCCAAAAATGGCGGGGTTGATACTGATTCGCGTCAGCAATTCTGTTTCTTGCATTTTCTATCTCCTCAAAGTCTCCACGTACCCATTTTAGCATAGAATATTTTGTCGCTAATCCTCAACCTGTTTTACGGCCGTCGGCACTCCATCCGGGTCCATCATGGGCGGCGGATGAATGTCAAAGGCATCGGCCAGGCGCACAAACAGGTTAAAGAGCGCGCCATCGTACACCGCCTCCGCTATTTGGGCATCGCTCCAACCCACATCACGCAATGCCTGCACCTGTTCATCCGTGATTTTGTAGGCGTGGCGGGTGAGGGTTTCCACAAATTCCAACAAGAGACGCTCCGCCGGGGTGATGGGGGCGGCATCCAGATCACCGGCGCGCAGGGCTACGGCCGTTTCCGCATACTGTTCGCCTTGCAACTGCAAGAACCAGGCATGGGAACTCAGTCAGTAGTGGCAGCGGTTCAACGCCGCCACATACGAGGCGATCATCTCGTGTTGGGCGCGGGTCAGCGCCCCATCGGAGAAATGCAGCCGGGACGCATCCATGATCGCCCGCAAAAAGTCTGGGCGCAGGCTCATAGTGCGCAAAATATCGGCCACATACCCCCGCTCCGATTGCGACCGGGCCAGTGCAAACACCTCAGCCACTTCCCCTTGCGCCTCCGCATCTTCAATCCAGGCAATTCGGGCCATATCGTTTACCTCCTTCAAAAAAATCCGCGTCATCCGCGTTTATCTGCGTCCCTCTAACCACTGCCCGCCGTGAAAGCGCCAGCGTGGGAAGAGAATGGGCAGCAGGCTTTGGGAACCCACCCAGGTGAGGGCAAATACGGTGAGGTAATGGGCCGCAAAACGGCCGTACCCCACACCCACCATCACCCCCGGCAGCGTCAATCCCAGCACCCACAACAAATGCAGCAGCGTCCACAAAAAAAGCCCTTCCCACAAACCCGCCACCCACACAAACAACGGCGGCCAATCCCGGTTCCAGCGCCACGTTTGCCCATAATTGTACAGCACGTCCCAGCCCAGCCCCAGGAGCAATACATAGCCCAACAGCGCCAACGGTTGTACGCTGCCATAGAACCAGGCAAACACGGCCGTGACCGGCAGCCCCACTACCATGAGCAAAAAGAGGCGCGTTTGCCAACGGCCGACCAAAGTAAATGTCATGGCCCCCCCGTGGGGTCTACCCCTTGCCACCAACGCCACCACTGCCGCGCCGATTCCCAACCATGCAGAGAACGCAAACCGGGCGCTCGCTCCCGAATCAGCGCCTCTACTGACCGCTGCGCCGCATAGTGCAGCCCTAAAAAGCTGTCTACCGGCGCATACGCATTGCCCGCCGCCATCACTCCCGCCAGAAAGACCTGCCCCTCGCCATTGCGCAACTGCTTCAGTTCAAAATCCGGCGTCACTTCCAGCCGCCCGCTGCTATTTTGGCGCAGCCCATAACACCCGCTCAGGTCGGCCAGCAAGGGGTGGATGGTTAAACGGTCATCCAGGCCGGTGCAGTCAATCATAAAGTCGGCCACCAGGCGGCTTTCCTGGGGCAGCGGCGACTCTTCTTGCAGATGGAGGATGAGGCGATCACGGCCGTTGGGCCGGATACAGCCCACCGCGCCAAAAACCAGCCGGTACCACCCTTGCCGCCGCCCCCGCGCCACGATCTCCCGCCAATCGTGCCGGTCGCTGGTGGTAGAACCGCCCCAGGTCCCCAGTAGTTCCGGGCGTGTTTCCGGCGCTGCATTCTCCAAAACCAGGCGCAGGTCGCCGCCAAAGGCCGCTTTGGGAAAGTTATACGGCTGCCACTGCCAGTGATGGCGCGTCAGGCGACGCGCCCGGCCATATTCGGTATCGGCCGTCAACGAAGCCCGCAGCAAATGAATCACTTGAATATCCCGCCCGGTGGCCTGGCGAATCTCATCCAGCCGCTGCAAAATGCGCGAGGCCACAATCCCCCGCCCGCGTAAAATAACCAGCCCACCGCGCCGCGCCAACTGCTGGTAAATGTGTTCGTGCTGTTCATACGCCTGCACCAGCAGATGGCAATCGCCGGTGCGCTGGCGGTAGGCCTGGCTTTCCGGGGAAAGCTGGATGGCAGGGTGGCCCAATGCCAGGTGCAGGTAGGGAGCGATAAGGCAGTGTGGGACACGGCCGTCCCCCTCCCCCACCGGCACAACCACCACCACATACCGCCCATCATCCGTCTGGCGAATGGCGCAAATCTCCCCCTGATGAAACATTTGCCGCCAGCCAATCCGCCGCATCTCCCGCTCCATAGCCCGGTAGACCGTTTCCGCACGGGGCGCATAATTATCGGCCAGCGCCGTTTCGCTAAAAATCTGCCAGGCAATGCGCCCCGCTTCACCCCATTTGCCGCGCCGCAGCAGACCCCCCATTTCTTGCACGGCATAACCAGGCCAGCCCCAGAGATTATCTGGCCTGGCCCCGGAATCACTGCGAATCCGCTGCTCGTCGGAGATTTGGGATTGGCGGCAAAGGCGTTGGAAACGGCCGTAAGGCACAGGCTCATACCCCACCACGGCAATATCGTGTACGGCCGTGCGGCACACCCGCAAATAATCCACCCAGGCAAAACTCCCCAACCCACCGCCCAACGCCAGATACGTCGTCTCCGCCACCGGCAGCCCACTTTGCCGCAGCGCCCGCATGGAAACCTGGTTCGCCTGCAAA
>CAADGU010000570.1 GCA_900696625.1 uncultured Chloroflexota bacterium
CCATTGCCCGCGCCGGTTTAGTTGTGATAAACTCCTGCCGTGATGGGTATTTACCTTCCCGTATGGCCGTTGGTCATTGAATTGGGTGACTTTACCATTCGCAGCGCCACACCTTTAGGTGATGTGTTGTGGTTTGTGGCGGGATTGTTGCTGCTGACGGTGTTGTCTACGGCCGTACTCTGGTGGAATCGCCGTGCCCAAAAAGACCCATTTGTTTAGTTGAAAATTGAAGAGTGAGATAATCCGCTGAGGACGCGAAAAGACGCGAAGATTTTTCTTTGCGCCTCTGTATTTCATCCTTCATCATTCATAATTCACAATTTTTTTAGAGGTATAACATGATTGATGTCAACCAATTGCGCCGCGGTGTGAGCTTCACACACGATGGCAATCTGTACAAAGTGACCGAATACAGCCACAATAAACCAGGCCGAGGTAAAGCCACCATCCGCGTCAGCGTGAAGAATTTGCGCTCCGGTTCCAATTTGCAGATCACCTTTAGCTCTGGTGATCGGGTAGAAGATATTCGTCTGGATAAAGAGACTTTCCAATATCTTTATGATGATGGCGAGTTTTATGTGTTTATGAATACGGCGACGTATGAACAAAAACAACTGCCTCATTCGGTGATGGAAGGGGATCATTATTTCCTGATTGACAATATGGAACTGGAATTATTGTCTTATGAAGGGGAAGTGTTGGATTATATTCTACCCAAGACGATGGAGTTTGATGTGGTGGAGGCGGAAAATGCAGTGGCGGGGGATACGGCCACCGGCTCCACCAAAGAAGTGCGTACCCAAACAGGGTTGAAGGTGAAAACGCCGCTGTTTGTGAATATCGGCGACCGCATCAAGGTGAATACAGAGACGGGCGAGTATATTACGCGGGCTTAAAGGTAATTAAGTAATTAAGTAATTGGGTAATTGGCCGGTTAATTACCCAATTACCCAATTGCCCAATTGCCTAATTACAAAAAACACGGCCGTACACGGCCGTGTTTTTGTTTCCCAACCGAGCAACTTCCCTCTTGCCACTGTACCGGCGAATATGTTATAGTTGCCACGATTACATTATGTCAAACTTTTAGGCAGAGGGGCTACCTCCCGCAGGTTTCCATTTTCCCCAAACCTGCGGGAGGTGCATCCACAAGTGACATGAAAAAGGAGGATAGATGAACATGCGTTCCCTGAAATGGCGACAATGGGGGGTTTTACTGGTAATGGGGCTGCTGCTGTTGGGGATGACAACGGCCGTCAACGCCGCCCCACCCGAAAAAACAACCGCGCAACAGTTTACCGGCTTCTACTACACCGTGCAGTGGGGCGACAGTCTGTCACAAATTGCGGTACGGTATGGCTCCACCATGCAGGCCATCATGTTGGCAAACCCCTGGGTGGTGAACCCGAATCTCATTTATGCCGGGACGGTGTTATTTATTCCCACCGGCGTACCGGGCGTCATTCGGCCACCAGGCGGCAATCCGACGCCACCGCCGGCCCAATCTGGTTGCCGCTATAACCACACCATCCAGTGGGGCCAAAACCTGATCCAGATTGGTAGCATGTATGGCGTCAGCCCCTTTGCCATTGCCGAAAGGAACCAGATATTTAACCTGAACCGGATTTATGCCGGGCAGGTGTTGTGTATTCCCTAAAGAATGAGATTGGGGGATTAGGAGATTGAGAGATTGCCAATCGCTTAATCTCCCAGTCTCCCAGTCTCCCAATCTCCTCTTCACAGACCTCGCCTGCGGAGGTCTGTTTATTTTGGTGTCACCAATGTATGATCAGATTGCCCATTATTACGATTTGACACACGCCAACCTGACGGAGGACATCCCCTTTGTACTGGCGCAGGCGCGGCAGGCGAATGGGCCGATATTGGAATTGGGCTGCGGCAGTGGGCGGCTGCTGCTGCCGCTGGCGCAGGCGGGTATGGCGGTTACCGGGCTGGATCATTCGCCGGTGATGCTGGCGCGGGCGCAAGAGCGGCTGGCAAAAGAAAGGGAAGCGGTGCAAAACCGGGTCACGCTGGTGGAAGGAGATATGACCCGGTTTGTGATGAACGGCCGTTTCCCCCTCATCCTCATCCCCTACAACACCTTTATGCACCTGGATGACGCCCAGGCGTTGGCTGCTTTGAAACAGGCCAAACGCCATTTACCGGCGGATGGTCAGCTTTTTATTGACCTGGCGAACCCTTTCACGGTGGCGAATACACCAGAAGACCACCTGCTCAGTCTGGAAAACGTACTCACCGACCCGGACACGGGTGACGTGATCCTGCACCTGGCGGCGAACCGGTTGGACACGGCCGTGCAAACGCTGCACATCACCTGGGTGTACGACCGTTCCCCGGCACTGGGTGGCTCTATCCACCGCACCGTTGCCCAGGCCACCTACCATTACCGCTACCCGCACCAGATGGAACTGCTGCTGCAAGAAGCCGGTTTTACGCAACTGGTCTTTTACGGCGGGTATGATCAGGCGGCGTTTGATGCGGATAGCGAGCGGCTGTTGTTATTAGCGGGGGCAGCGTAACGGCCGTATGCCCACCATAAAACAGCCAACCCCACCCCTAACCAGGTGAGCAGCGTCACGGCCGTGCCCCAGGTAACGGCCGTTGATTCATAGCCAAATCGCACCGCTGAGGTTCCCGCCGCCAACGGCACGGCCCGAAAGGTATAATTGGCCCGCCGCAGTTCCCCTTGTGCCCCATTCACCCAAACCCGCCAGCCAGGGTAATATGTGTCGCTGACCACCAGATAGCCCGGTTGCTCGCTTGTCACCAGCAGGTCTAGCGAGTTATTGCTCATACCGGTGATCGCAACCTGCGCGTTACCCGCAAGGCCAGCAAATGGCTCTCCTTCTTCTAGCAGCACGGCCGTTGCCGGGTCAAACCTGGCTTCTTGAATCAACCGTAACGCCTGCTCTGCATCCGGCTCAATCACCGCGTTAAACACCATAAATGCGCGGGGCAAAACCTGGCTGTTTTCATACACCGCCAGGGTGGGGTCGGTCACCGGCAGCGGCGTCCACTTGTCCGGCAGCGATTCCTCAGGGTTAGCGACCAGATACTTTACACCCAGGAAATCATAGAAGGGGCTGCCGGGAGATACGGCCGTGTGGTAATCCCGAAACCGCTGCAAATCAAAAGGATTCCAGGGCAGGCCAAACGCCTGTGGGACGCCATGCACAAAACCCGTCAGCACATTCCAACGTGGTTCCGGCGCAAATTCATCTTTTGATCCCGCCGCCGCCGCTGCCGTGTTGTCCACCCGGAAGAAGCCAGCGTCGTCATGCCAAAGCTGGATAATGGCCGGATGGTCGTAATGAACCAGCATGTCATAAGTGCTGAGGTGGCGCGGTTGTTGGGCGCGGAACAGGTCAACGACCACCAGCCCCACCAGCAGAAATGGCGCCCAGGCGCGCAGCCGCGCCCAGCGCCGCGCCGCCCATACCAGCAGCCACAGGCCCAACAGCAGCGCAAATACCATCGCCGCATCCACCTGACGGTAGCGGGTAATGGCAGCCGCCAGAGGATGCCCCACCACCTGAAAGGCCGGCAAAAACAGGGAGGCCAATAGCAAGATCAGCCCGGCCACTGTTGCCAGTCCCAACAGTTTGCGCACATCCGGCCATAACGGGTGGTCTCTATCGGCCAGGTGCGCCAGCAGCCAATCCACGCCAAACGCGCTCAATAAGACCAGGCTGGTGTCTACCCAAAAGACAAACCGTCCCGGAACCCGCACAAACTGCATTCCCGGCACAATTTGAAAGGCCAATTGGTAAACCGGCGTCACCGCCCCCAACGTCAGCACAAACCCCAATACCACCATCAATACCAGGAAACGTTTTTCCCATGATTTCCAGACGTAGCTGCCCAGGAACGCCATAAACAAGATGACAATACCGACATAGGCGTAAAATTCATTGATGAAAACCAGATTTTTCGGCCAGAAGGGGAGGGACTCTATGTGATTTTGCCCAAAATAATGGGGTAGAGCCAGCAGCAGCCAGCCGACAGGAGGCATAATGTATTCGCTGGCGCCAACGACGGAAAGAGCCGCCCGGCTGGTGAACTGCATAAACTCCAG
>CAADGU010000571.1 GCA_900696625.1 uncultured Chloroflexota bacterium
CCAATGTGCCAAAAGCGGCCAACAACACCAGCGGGAAGGTCATAATCGGCGAGCTTTCGTGGGCGTGGGCAGCCGCTTCGTGGCGTGGGCTGCCCCAAAACACCATGCGCAACTGCCGCCCCATGTAAAACGCGGTGCATACGGCCGCCAGCAACAGCATACTAAACATGACCAGGAACAGACCATATTCATCCTGATTGGCGTTGGCGTGGGCCAGAATCTCGTCCTTTGACCAGAACCCGGCAAAGGGGAAAATGCCCGCCAGCGCCAGCGCGCCCACCAGATACGTCCAGAACGTGACCGGCATCAGCTTGCGCAGGCCACCCATGTAGCGCATATCCTGGGGGTCAAAGCCATTATCCTGATGGCCCTCATCGTCGTGTCCGTGATGCCCGTGGGCGACTTCGTGATGGCCGTGTTCCATGCCATGAATGACAGAACCGGCGGCCATAAAGAGCAGGGCTTTGAAAAAAGCATGGGTAATCAGGTGGAACATGGCGGCGACATAAGCGCCCATGCCGGCGGCGGCGATCATAAACCCAAGCTGGCTGACGGTGGAATAAGCCAGCACTTTTTTGATGTCATATTGCGTGAAAGCGATGAGGCCCGCATACAGCGCGGTACTGGCCCCTACCAGCGCCACAATATCGCCTGAAGAAATCGTGTCGCTCGCTGCCGAAAGGGCGCGGGATATTTCATACAACACATTGCTGCGCACAATCAGGTAGATGCCGGAGGTGACCATGGTGGCGGCGTGGATGAGGGCGGAGGCGGGGGTGGGGCCGGCCATAGCGTCGGGCAGCCAGACGTGCAATACCAATTGGGCAGATTTGCCGGTGGCGGCAATCAAAAAGAGAATGGTGATGGCAAACAGCGCGGTGCTGAAAGCCATTTCGATGTTTGTGCCTACCAGCGTCACCATTTCTTCGTGGGATTCAAAAATATGGATGGCCTCTGCAAACACATGGTTAAATTCTACGCTGCCAAAGACCCAGAAGGTGAGGATAATGCCCAAAATCATGGCCGCGTCGCCGACGCGGTTGGCGATCATGGCTTTGCGGGCGGCGTGGGCATTTTTCATCGTACCATCTTTGGCCAGCCGTTCATGCCAGAAGCCGATGAGCAGGTAGGAACACAACCCAACCCCTTCCCAGCCGACAAACAGCACCAGGTAGTTATTCCCGGCGACCAGGATGAGCATGAAAAAGAGGAAGAGGTTGAGGTAGGCGAAGTAGCGCGAATAGTCGGGGTCGCCGTGCATATAGCCGATGGAGTAAATGTGGATGATGGAGCCAACGCCGGTGACGACGAGCATCATGGCTACGGAGAGGGTGTCAATTTGCATGGCCCAGGGTATTGAAAGGCCCTGTCCGGGTATGACGATCCAATCCCACAACATCACCGTTTCGGCGTGGAAATGGTTGGCGTGCAGGGCCAGATTGAGCAGCACGACCACGACAAAGGCGCTGAGGGCCATGATGGTGGCAAACCAGCCTGACCAGCGTTCACCGGTGCGCCGGTCATGATCCACAAAACGCCGCCCAACCAGCCCGTTGAACAACACGCCAATGACGGGAAAGACCAGAATGAGGGGGGCCAAATTGAATAGTTCGTTCATGGGTAATTGGATAATTGGGTAATTGGGTATTTACGTAGTTCCCCAATTACCCAATTACTTCTTCTCTATCCCTTCAACAGGTTGATTTCATCAATATTGATGCTGCGTTTGCTGCGGAAGATGGTGACGATCAGCGCCAGGCCGACGGCCACTTCGGCGGCTGCTACCACGATGACAAAAAAGACCAGCACTTGCCCATGTAAATCGCCTAAAGAGCGGGCAAAGGCGACAAAGAGCAGGTTGGCGGAGTTGAGCATCAACTCGATACACATGAAGACGATGATGGCGCTGCGGCGCAGTAACACGCCAAGCGCGCCAATGGTGAACAAGATGGCGCTGAGGGCCACGTACCAATCAATGGTGACAGTCATACGGCCGTACCTCGCTTTTTTCGCAGTGTGAAAATGGCCACGCCAATGATGGCCGCCAGTAACAGGACACCGGTTACTTCAAAGGGGAAGACGTAGGTTTCAAACAGGATGAGACCTAATTCCTGGGGGCTGGTGATGGGCATGGTGGGCACGGCCGTACCTGTCCCACTCTCACCATTCATCAACGCCAGGGTCACGGCCGTGACCAACAGCACCCCTAAAACGACCGCGACTCCCTGATGAAACCGCTCGCCACGAGAACTGACCCCGGCCCCTGCCCCGCGCAGCCGTTCTGCACCTAAAAGCATAATGACAAACAAAAACAACACCATAATCGCCCCGGCATACACCGTAATTTGTACCATAGCGATGAACGGCGCATTCAATATCACATAAAAAACGGCTATCGTGGCAAAATTTAATACCAACCACAATGCACTGTGAACCGAGTTGTGGCTCGTCACCATCATCAACGCCGCCACAATGGCCACAATTGCCAAAATGCCAAATACCAGTGGATCTCCCATATCCTTTCCTCTCAAGTTCGTAGTGGGCGATTTATCGCCCCTTCTTCAAACGGCGATAAATCGCCTACTACCAACTTACTTCGGGTTCTCCATATCCGGAATCGAGCGTGTAAACACACCTGGTTCTACCACTTGTGGGGTGGCACGGCCGTTCACCGGCACATCCACAATCAACATATCTTTGGTGTAAATAGCGCTGGCCCGGTCATAAAAGCTCAACTCATAGTTATGTTCCAGCACAATGGCCTCCGTAGGGCAGGCATCTTCGCAGTAGCCACAGAAAATGCAGCGCAGCATGTTAATCTCATAGGTGCTGGCATACCGTTCACCGGGTGAATAGCGCGCTTCGTCCGTATTTTCCGCCGCCTCCACAAAGATCGCATCGGCCGGGCAGGCCGCCGCGCACAAAGAGCAGCCGATACACTTTTCCAGCCCATTGTCATACCGCTTCA